>JACRDN010000007.1 GCA_016218575.1 Elusimicrobiota bacterium | reverse complement strand
GGCCGTGCCCCGATGTCCGGGGAAATTGCGTAGCGTAACCTAATTGGTGAGGGATTCATTCTAACTTTTTAGGCCGCGACTAGTTGCCTCACCTCCGCTTGCTCTTCGGTTCCAATCGCGGCCAGCGCAGGAACATTGCTCATATCCGCGTGCCCTTCGATGCGCCGCATCCGAATCATTCCCGAGGCCATCAGCCCAAACAACAAGACTAAAACGGATTGCTCCGAGGGAAACGAGCTTTGGGTCTTGATCCGCCGTCTAAACTCCCCGTTGATGCGTTCGATGATGTTCGTGGTCCGCAGCGATTTCCACTGGCTCTGTGGATAGCGATAGAAAGCCAGCAATTCCGGGCCGGCTTCCTCCAGCGATCGGGCGACGCCTTCGCACGAGCGTTTCCATTTCCCAAGGAAGACTTCGTAGGCCGCCTGACCCGCGGCATAGTTCTCGGCGTAGACGATGGCATGAAAATCGTCTTTGATCTCGTCGTAGTGCCGTTTCGGAGCGTGGTCATGAAGGTTGCGCAGCTTGTGAACGGCGCATCGCTGCCGCTGCGTCTTGGGCCATGTCTGCGCCAGAGCCTGCGTCAACCCGGGGTTGCCGTCAATGATCGCCAGCCGCGGGGCACGCAGGCCTCGCCCACTCAAGCTCTCGATGAGGCCCTTCCAAGACGACGTGCTCTCCGCACCACACAGCTCTAGAGCCAAGAGGACCTTCTCCCCATCGGCTCGCACGCCCACGACCGCCAACACGGGCAGACTCTCCGTCCTGCCCCCGCAGCGCACACGCACGCAAATGCCGTCAAGGTAAACATAGCGGACGTCCTCCCCAGCCAAACTCCGCCGGCGCCAAGCCTCGAAGTATTCCTTCAGCCTCACGATCAGCCGCGAGATCGCCGACTTCGACAGCGGCGAATTGCGCAGCAACGGACGGATCGCCTGTTTCACCTTGCGCGTGTTCACGCCGCCGAAATACATCCCCAACAGCGCCGCGTCCACCGCGCGACAGCGACGGGCGTAGCGCGGGATCATCGTCGACTGCCATTCTTGCTCAACGCCCCCGGCCGCAAATATCTTCGCACGCGGCATGTTGAACGTCGTCTTGCCAGAACCCGTCGTTAACGTTCTCTCCTCGCTCCCGTGCCGGTATCCTCGACGGTTCTCCGTTCTTTCGTGAAGCCTGGCTCCCAACGCGGCGTCCATTTCTTCGTTGGCGATCTGCGTCATCGCCTCTCGAATCCGAAGCCGAATCGCCTCGCTGAGAAGATCTCCCCCGAACGGCATGCTCATTGCATTTCCCTGGGTGACCACCTCTTTGCTATTCTTCATTTGAGCGTAACCTCCTTGGTGGGCCAGTTCAAGCTGGCCTCTTTTGATTTCCTCAACCAAAGGTTACGCTTTTTGCTTTTTCTCCATCAAACGGGACGCGGCCTCGCGGACGTCGAAAAGGCCTTGAATCTATTCACTCCGACTCTCTCTCTGGAAACTCACGACGCGGCCGCGATAGACGGGTCCCTTCATCCCATCGCCGGGACCGCCCATGAACGACCACTCCAAGAAGAGCTCTCCCTCTATCATTACAACTCGCTTCCCGTCATTTGGGATTATCCTCAGGAGGAAACCAATCCTCTGCCCGAGTTTTCCTGGGGTCCAAGCATTTCCGCCTTCGCCCAAGCGGCTTTGAAAAAATATTTCCAATCCAACGGCGCTTTAGTCGAGAGAGCCGTACGCGGCTGGTTTTCCATAAATCCGGACGAAACGATCCTTTACATCGTCCGGGAAGCGTCAAACAACGAGTTCCAATTCCCCCACCACCACAACACGTTCCAGATCAATGCGGCCGTCCGGCGCGACGGCTCGCTTCACGTCGCGGGATCCATCGAAATCCATCCGGATATCGCCTGCTTCTCCAGCGGGGAATGCGTTATCAACGGTTCAATAATCAAGAAATAGGGCCTAATTTCTCCATAGGCCCCTTGCCCGGCCGCCGAAGCCCGAAAGGCCCATGCCGGCCTTCTCCGGTCGGTTTTAGAATCTAGGCATGGCGGAGTCGCGTCAATTTCCAATGAGGCTGATTTCCCTGCTCCTGTCCGCGTCCTTGCTTCTAGCCTCTTTCCCGCCTGAAGCGCTTTCCGCCGCGCCGCGCGCGGCGCGGCCGGGGCCGAGGCTCCAGAAATTAGTCGCGGCCCTGGCCGCGCGGCTTCCAGTACGGCTCTTGGCCTTGCGCGCCAAAGACGCGGCCCGCGCAATAGAGCTCGACAAGGACCAAGGGGCCCAAGTCTTCGAGGCCGAGAGCTCAACGCAAGGCCTCACGCTCCCGCCGTCCTTTCCGGCCGCCCCGGCGCTGAGGCTGGAGCTCTCCAAACCGCTTGCAAAGCCCAAGCCCTCGGCCCGCCGCGACCGCAACGGCGGGCCGCCTCACCTCGAGCTGAGCCGCCCGAGGCAGGCCCTCTACGGACTCCAATGGGGGATCAACCTCGCGGGCTTGGGGGCCCTGGCCCAGGTCTGCGTGGAAGCCCTCTGCCGTCTCTATCATTGGCCGCTCGCCGTCCCGTCCCAATTCTTGGACGCCCTCGGCCGCGCCGAGCTCATGGCTTTCCTGGGGCCGGCGGATACCTCCCGCATCCTCGAAACGCACCCTTGGCTCTTCTTCTTGGCTGGGATCCCGGCCCTGGCGGCCCTCGAGGAAGTCCTCTTTCGGGGCGTCGAATTCGGGCTCGCCTTCTACGCATTGGCGGCGCTCGGACCGCTCTCCAACAAGGCCTCCCGCGTTCTCGAAGCCTTGCCGGAGCTCTTCAGCTGGGGGCCTTTGGCAAGGAATGCCCTCGCCCTGGCGACCTTCCTGTCAAGGAAGGCCTTCCCCTTGGCGGCCGGTCTTTCCGCCCTGGGATTCACGGCGGCTCATTTCCCTCGCTGGGGAGTAGAACCCGTGTTTATGGCCCAGCATCTTATCCTAGGCCTGGCCTTGGCGCATGCCGCCTACCGCACCAGGAGCCTCATCGCCCCGATCGCGGCCCACGCGGCCTACAACGCTATATCCCTCCTCCCGCTGGATCCGGCCTTGAAGCAGCTCATAGGCATCGGGGCCTTGGCCCATCTCTATTATTTTACCCGCGCGAGCCAAAAGGCCGGCGCCCCGGGATTGGCCCGCAAGGTTTTAGCCGCGGCCTTCTTCGGGCTTCTCGCTTTCTCGGCCCCTCGATTCGCCGCACCCGCACTCGCGCCCGCGGCTCCGGCCCCGCGCGTAGCTAGCACCGCTCAGCCCGCAACGCTAGCTCCTAAACCGACCTCACCAGCGCCGAGGCCTATCCTCACGGACGAGGCGGCCATAGCCTCGGCCAAGCCCTCCGTGCTTCGCATAATCACTGACGAGGGGATCGGCTCGGGCGTCATTATTACCGCGGAAGGCCTCGTCCTCACCAACGCCCACGTAGCCGCGGCCGCAGGCCGAGGCGGACAAGTCCAGGTAGACTTTACCGACGGCCGGCAAATGAAGGGGCTCGTCCTAGACATCAACCCGGACAAAGATATCGCGTTGATTCAGCTCCCGGCCCGCCTCGGGGGCTGGGCCTTGCTTCCCCTGGCCGAGCCCGCGTCCTTGGCCGAAGGGCAGAAAGTCCTGGCCTTGGGTTACCCTCAATTCCAGCCCTTTTCGGCGAGCGCGGGAATCATCAGCGGCATCGGGGAGCGAAGCAACGGCCACGTAAGCTATGTCCAGACCGACGCGGCCGTCAACCACGGCAATTCCGGCGGCCCTCTCATCAACAACAAAGGAGAGATCGTCGGCCTCAACACCATGGGCATAGCCGGCGCCGAAGGCCTCAACATGGCCATTTCCTCGGAGGACTTGGCAAGGGCCCTGGCGCAATATGGGAAGCTCGGCCATCTGCGCTCCCCTTGGCTCGGCATCGTATTGGACCGCGGCGGTGACACGGCCCAGGACAAGGGCCTCGCCGTGGAGGCGGTCCGGCCCGGCTCGCCCGCGGCCCGGGCCGGGATAGAGTCCGGGGATGTCCTCCTCGGAACGGATTTCGAGGCTCTCGAGCAGGCCTTGAGCCGTCTCCAGCCGGGAGAGAAGTTGTCCCTCAGGATCGCCCGTCAAGGCGCAATTTTTGAAAAGGAAGCCGTTCTGGGAGAGCGGTGAGAGAGTCTAACCTGAAAACGTCTGTTGGCCAGCTTCCACCGTCGGAAGCGGCCGGATAATTCTGTCCCGCTTCTTTCGGACAATGGCCTTCAATTGCTTCAGAAGCGCCGCGTCATCCGATTGCTTGAGATTCATTGTTTCTCCGCGACCAACCGTGGGCGCCCACAGTTGCCATTACTATACATGACGGCCTCTAAAAAGAGTCTGCATTTTTAACCGGCGCATGCCAGCGGTGATTTATCAAAGTTATCCCCAGAACTTCGCGGGAAAGTTTTGGGGATAAGTCCGCCTTAATAATGGACCAGCAGCCGCGAACCGTCCCTAAGCCGCACGGCCATGGCCTCGGACGAGAAGTCCAAGCGGGGAAGGGCCGCGAACCCGGCTTTAAGCGCCCCGGGCTCGCCAAGGAGAAGCAAGTAGGGGCGCCCCGCATCCGACCAGGAAATAACGGCCAGGGGTCCGCCGGAAGACAGGCCGACGAGCCTACCCACCTGCTCGGAGCGCAGGGACCAGTCCAAGGCTTCCCGCAACGATTCCAAGGAAGCAGGGCTCAACATGACGACTACCGGCCTTAGGGAATCCTTCAAGACGGCTCGCCGCACGCTCTCGCGCTCCGCCGCGGCGTCCGCCACGCGCAGCTGGACCGCGTTCGAGATGTCCATGGCTTGAAACAAAGGCTCGGCCAGTTCCATCGTGCCGGGGTCGGTCAAGAGCACTTGGTTCCTGAAATATCGGCAGAGCTTGGCTTGGGCCGCGAGCGCGCGCACCGCCGCGGCCCAGCGCGGGGCGCGAGAGCTCAAGGTCCCGCTTTCGTCCATGGCCCGCCTCACCTCCGGAAAGACTGACTTGGCGAAGGCGTCCACGCTCGTGGAGTACCAGTTTCCATCGGCCTTGAATTTCTCGGGGACATGGCGGAATAGAAACAAGCCCTGCCCGAGGGCGGTGGCCAGGCCCTCGTTCATGTCCTGCAGGAAGAACAGCCCGGCCCGGCGGTCGATCTTGAACAACTCCTTGGCGAGGCCGGCCCTGGCTTTCTCCGGGATCGCCGCGAACAGATCGTGGACGCACTCATGGACGATGACGTCTATCTGGTCCAAAAGCCGCAAATCCTCGGGAAGCTCGACCAGCATGACCGTCCCCTTGCGCACGGCGTGGGAGTGCCCGGCCGAGGCCTTGAGCCCGGGATGCCAGAGCAAGGCGATCTTGAAGTCCCTGGAAAGAGCCGGATCCAATTCAAAGAACCGCGAGACCCCGGCCAGGTACTCCTCGATTCGAACGTCCCAGCCTCCTTTCGAGAAATCCGCCACGGCCTGGGTCAAATGGCCTGAACGGCTCTCCCACAGGGGCTGGAACTTCCGGCCGAAATGCGCCAGGGCCTGGAACAGGTCTTGGGCCTCCTCGGCTTCCAGCGCGGCCGCAGCTCTTTCCCGGGCTTGCGCGACGCTCGAAGCGCCGATGAACATCAGGGGCCATTTCTCGTCCGAGTCCCGGTCATGGGCCTTGCGCAGGGCGGCGTATCTCGCCAAGAAGGCCTCGTCCTCGGCGTCGAGCCCGAATTTCTCTTTCCAAAATTCGCGGTAATAGGCGCTGGTCTCCAGGGGCTGGGCCCCGGAAAGGTTGTCGAGGAGGTAGAAGAGGCTGGCCGCATAGCTCGCGTCCACGCGAACCTGAAAAGCGGCCCGCGCGGGGACGGCCGCGGCCGACAAAACGCCGGCCGCGACAAGGAACCGCGCTAGCCGGCGCATCCGTCAATTATACTCACGGAATCCGGACCATTCCAAGCGCCAGGTCTATGAGGCTGTCGGGAGTGTGAACGATCGCGGCCTCGTAGGTCAAGGCCATGCGGTGCCGGAGCGCCCGGTGCGCCACGGCCTCGATGTCCTCGGGCAGGACGAAGCCCCGCCCCTGGAACAGGGCCTGAAGACGCGCGGCGCGCCTGATGTGGATGGCCGCCCGGGTGTAAAAGTAGTGCTTCAGGAGGGGTTTGATCTCTTTACTCTCGAAAGCATAAATGAGGGACAGGATATACTCCTCCAGGGCCTGGTCCACTTTCACGCGCTCGGAAAGCCCGCGGATCTTGTCGAGCTCCTCCAAGCTCGCCACCGGCCCGACCTCCGGCAGAGACCCGGGCGATTCGTTGAGCTTGACGATCCGGCCCAGCTCCTCCCGGCCCGGCTGGGGCACCATGACCCAGAACATGAAGCGGTCTATCTGGGCCTCGGAAGGAGGGTTGATGCCCTTCTCCTCGATTGGGTTCTGCGTGGAGAGAACGGAAATCAAGGGCAAGGGATAAGTCCTTCCCCCCGCGGTCACCTGCCTTTCCTGCATGGCTTCCAAGAGCGCGGACTGGGCTCTCGGCGTGGCTCGGTTGCCCTCGTCGAAGAGCACGAACTCGGCGAAAATCGGGCCTGGCCTGAAATCCATGCCCCTCCTGCCGGTGTCGGGATTCTCCTGCAGTATCTCCGAACCCGTTATGTCGGCCGGCTGAAGGTCGGGGGTTCCCTGGATGCGATTGAAGGAAGCCCTCACCGCCTTGGCCAAGGCCTTGATCGCCGCGGTTTTGCCCACGCCGGGAACTCCCTCGGCCAGCACGTGCTCGCGCAGGACCACGGCCATGATGAGGGAGTCCACGAGCTCCTGTTGGCCGATGATGGCGCGCCCCACCTCGGCGCGGATCCTCTGAATGGTCTCATGCGCGGCCTTCAGATCATCATCCCCCTCGCCGGGCAATTCCCTCGCGGAGGAAGCGCCCAGAATGCCAGCCGCCGCGAAGACCGCACCCGCGCCTAGGCCGAGATCCGGCAGGAGCCCCGCGGCGTTCAAGGCTAAAATGCCCATGGCGAGCAGCCCTCCGAATACCAAGGCCGGGGTGGAGTAGGCGGCGCGTAGAAAGCCTTTCCCCACGGAGCAGAGCGGCGGATGAGCGAGTCGTGGAGATGTCCTTCGCGCTTCAAGAGGCTTCGCCCTCAGAAGGGAGAATTTTGGAAGTTCCCGCGAGGTGGCTGCCGCGATTCGAGGAATCGCCAAATCGGGAGAACTTCCCCGAGGCCCGCCCGTCAAGGTTTCCTCAAGAACGAGGGCGCTCTGCGCGGCGCCTTCAGAGGTCTTGGAGCGCCCAAGCATGGTCAAGACTTCTCCTATGGAGGCGGATTGGCCTCTCCAAGAGAGAAATCCGGCGGCAGATCCGGGAGCGGGGCAGGCCAAGCAGAGAGTCAAGGACAAGGCAAGGATTTTGCGCGGCATCTCTTGTTTCATTTTGAAAACTCCTTTAAGAATGCGGCCCAATAGTCGCCTGCGGTCGAAACCGCGGCGACCCGGGCCGAGGTCCGGGAAAAAATTCTTTTCAGATTGTCTTCGCGCCGGCTCAAGGCCGCGGCCTCGGCCGCGCGCCAGGCGGGATCGGAAGTATCGGCCAATCGGACCGCCCCCGACTCCGGGTCCTGGACCCGGACCAGGCCCACGTCCGGCAAGGGCTTGAGCTCGGCCGGGTCAAAAACCCGCACCAGACGCACGTCATGGCGCTCGCCGAGCGCCATGAGCGCGCTTGCGAACCCCTCGGCCAGGAAATCCGAGACCACGACCACGGTGCTGCGCGAGCCGAGCCGGCTCAGGGCCAGCTCAAGGGCCGCCTTCAAATCGGTGCCTTTCCCCGAGGGCTCTGCCGCCAAAAGCCTCCGGATCATGAGCCGGGCCGAGTCTTCCCCTTGCCGGGGGAGCACCCAGGACTCGACTTTATCCGAGAAAACGACCGAACCCGCCTTGCGCCCCGCGGCCGCGGCCGCGAGCATTAGGGCCCCGGCGAGCTCCTCGATAACCTGGGATTTCCGGGCTCCCAGGGCCCAGACCATAGAAGAGCGGCTTCGGTCCGCGATGACCACGACCGGCATGTCCTTCTCAAGCCCGGTCTGCTTGAGGTAAGGAGTATCGAGCCGGGCCGTGGTTTTCACGTCCAGGAAACGGGCATCTTCCCCGTTCTCGTAGGGCCGAGAGTCGGCGACGTCCACTCCCCCGAGCCCGATGAAGGCGGAGAGGGCCGAGCCCCAGGACATGGAGTCGGCCAAACGCCGGGCCGCGAGCTCGATTGACCCGGCGCGCTTCTCGATTTGGGCCGGCGACCTCTTGGCCGCGAAGCTCGCGAGGGACGCGGGACGGCTCGCCTTCCACCGCGCGTAAGCGCGACACAGGAGATAAACCGTCGCCGCGGCGAGCGCCAGCCACGCCGAGGCGCCCCAAGCCGCGCCCTGGAGAATACCAAAGCCCATGCCCGCCAGACCATACAACGGAGACGAGCGCGGGCGCTCGATGAGCCTTTCCACCGTCTTTATAGCCGCCTCGAGATACGCTTTCTGGCTCGCTTCGAGCGGCGGCCGGCTCCCGTCATAGTTCCAACCCTTGCCCGCGGCCAAGGTCCGGGCCAGGAAGGCGCGGAGATTTACCAGGTCCTCCCGCGAGTAGGCTCCCGGCAAATTGTCCGCCGAGCCCGCGTCCGAGTTTTGCGCCGGGATCAGGCCCTCCTCGTGCAGAGCCTTGAAAAACTCGAAGGAAAGCGCGGCCGAACCGGCCGCCAGAAGCTCGTTGATCTCCTCGGCCGTGAGCTCCGGCGCGGTATCTCCCGCGGGCATCCCTAATTGAGCGCCCAGTTCCAGGAACCTGGGGGCCAAGCCTTCCATGCGCCGGAGCTCATCGGCTTGGAGTTGGCTCAAGCGCCCCTGCTCCTGCGCGAGCGCATCCGCCGCTTCCCGGAGCCTAGTCATGAATATCCGTATCTGCAGTCTGGTGTAGCCGTGCTGCTTCCGGGCCAGAGCCTCCAAGGAGTGAGCCGGGAAATAGAAGGCCGCATCGCTGAAAGCCTTGGCCACGGCTTCATCGAGCTTCTTGCGCAGAAGCGCGGCGGGCCTGCCGCCCGGCCCCAGACGCCCGGCCTCGGCCAGTAGGGCCAATTGCTCCTCGTACTCCGCTGCGTTGAACAAGTCGTCGAGGAAGGGCTCGAGGTCTCCCAAGGCCGGACGGGCCTGAGGCTTGCCCGCCCAGCCCATCGCCCAACGCAGGGCTTGGCCCTGGAACGCGGCGTCCTTCTTGCGAATTTGACAGGCGACGGAGAGGCGGGCCAAGGCCAGGCTCTCCTCGCCGGCGCGCTCGAGGCCCTCCCAGAAATCCGCCGGACGGGCGGGGCCCTCCGCCGGGAAATGCCGCGCCCGCGCGCTGCCAACCGCGTCCAATAGATAGCTCAAGTATTTCTTCTCGTCCCAAGAAAGGGCCGATGACTCGCCGCCGCGACCCCAGGCCCGGCCCGAGGCCGCGAGCTTGCGGAAAAACGCCTCGAATCTCGCCAGGTCCTTCGGGCCGTAGGCTTGGGGCCAAAGGGCTTCCCCGGCCGAGCGGTCGAGACCTTGTCGCGCGACGAGGCCCTCGCTCTGCAGGGCCGCCAGGAGCATGGCCGGAAAGCGGAAGGCGTGCGAGCTCTGGGAAAGGGCCCGGTTGAAATCGTCGGCCGCCCAGTCCTCGGCGAGGTTTCCCTCTTTCACCCCCAAAGCCGAACCCAAGGCCAAAAGGGCCCTAAGACCGCCCAAGGAGCGGCGCGCGTACTCCCAACGTCGGGAAGTCATGCTTTTGGCGGAGACCGCGGCCCTGACCTCCGCGGCGACGGCGCGGCGCAGGTTTTTCAGATGCCCGAGCTTGTAGGCGTCCCTGTAGACGGGAACGCCGGCCCCGGGAGCGGCCGCGGCGGGGCTCGCCTCGTAATCCACGAAGCCCGAGTCCAAGGCGTCCGGCAGAACCACTTTCCCCTTGAGCAGGCGCGCGTGCAGGCCCGAGAACTCCGTTTCGCCCTCGCTTACCAGGTCCTTGGCCGCGATGTTGAAGGCGTTCCTGGCCGCCGCCAAGAGCGGGGCCGGGGCCTTGGCGGCTCCCCCCACCGCCGAGATCTCTTCTCGGAACAGCTCGAGCGCGGTCTCGAGCAGACTGGATGGATTCTTACGGCGCGCCGCATCCAACGAAGAAGCCTTGTTAATGAAAATCTGGACCAGGTCCTGAGCCTTGAAAAGCTCTTCTTCCTCCATGGGGGCAGAGCTCAAACGCTTGAGAAGAATCTTCTCGAGCCACAGATTGGCCAGGCCCTTGTCCGCGAACTCGCGCTGGAGGCCAATGAGCTCTGGAAAGAATTGGTCTCTTTTGCCCGCGGACCACAGGACACGGTACAGGGCCTCGGCGGCCAGAGACTGGAGGCCGGGCTCCTCGGCGCGAATCAAGAAGTTCAGGATCTGACGCTCGGCTGCGGGCCCTCCCATGGCCGCGGCGGCCTCCAGCATCTCAGCGGCCTGCTCCAGCCTGCGGGGATCGGGATTTTCCCCGGCGGTCGCCTCGACCAGAACGGCCCAAACTCCGTCGTTTTTCCAGCGCACCAAGGCCGCCGTCATGAGCGCGCGGGCCCGGAGGGAAAGCCCCAGCTCCGAGGCGTGCTTGAAGATGAGTTCCATCAGGTTCTCGGCCTTGGGATCGCTGGAATGGGAAAGCGCCTCGACCGCGGCCTCCATGTCCCCGGCCGCCACACCCAGGGGCCAGCGCGAGAGGGCCGGCAGGACCAGCCTGCCGATGCGCGGGTCGGCGTAACGGTCGTAAAGAGCGTAAGCGTCCTCCCCGTAAAATATCCGGACCGCGCCTCGCGCCGCCATGGCCCTGTCCTGGAAATACTGGACGGTCTTGGCGCCGGACAAGCCGGCCAAGCCCAGGACCGGGACGAGCATAAGGGCGGCCGCGAGCAGAGCCAAGCGCCGGCCCCAGGGAAGGCGCGGAGGGGCGGCGGGCGCCTCGGCGGCTCCCAAGGCCCGCGACAATGCCATCATCCTCGCGGGCATGGCGCCGTCCTCAAGCCAGGTAAAACGCGCGCGGTTTTCAAGAAGCCTCTCCCAGACCGCCTGCGGAGATTGGAGATACCTCGCATGCCCAGCCTCAAGCGCCGCGAGAATCTTTTCCTGGGACTCGTCCGAACTGCCGTAAAGCCAGGCCGCGACGAGCTTCTCGCGCCAAAGCTGGGAATCCTCCAGGGCCTCGGCCGCGAGCTCTCCCCGGCGGCTCCCGCCCGCTTGGGACCAAGCCTTCATGAACGCGGCCAAGGAAGGGATGTCGGCCTCGCGGATGTCGAAGAGATGCTCCAGGTCCTTGAGGAGGGCCCCCTCGGCCCCGCTCCGGCGCCTCTGCCAGGCCCGGCGCAGGCCGCGCATCACCGAACCCCCGCCGCGCCAATCCAGCCAAAGCAGGACTCCCAGGGCGGCGGTGAGAAGCGCGAAGGGGAAAATCATGGGCCAGAAATGCAGGGGAATAGTCCCCAGCCCGAGCAAAACTCCCCCGTGCAGAAGGGAGTTTTTATCTTGCGCCGAGTCGTCCTCGCCCTTGAGCTTCGTCCCTAGGACGCTTTCAAGCAGCAAGAGAAGAAAGGCCGGCGCCACGAGCCAGACCCCGATGTCCCGGGGAGAGCGCAGGACGTTCCATTGCCGGCCCTCGTGACGGCCGGCCACCTGGGCCAAAATCCGCTCCATGGAGCCCTCGCCCTCGGCGCGGAAATAGGCCCCTCCGGTGGACTCGGCCAGGCGGCGCAGGTTTTTCTCGTTGAGAAAGGTCACGGCGGGCTTGTCCGTGGTGGAGTCCACGAGATCCTGGAGCGATTTCCCATCGCGGCTCGGGACCTTGATGCGGCTGCCCTCGGGGGACCCCATCCCTATCGTGTAAATCACCAATCTCGAGGCGTGGCGGACGGATTTTAGGGCGGCCTCGACATCGTAGTCCGGCACGTCCCCATCCGAGATCAGGACCAGAATCCACTCCCTGTCTCCCAGGTCTTTGGCCGCCACGAACGCGGCAATGGCTTGGCGCACCGCCGCGCTGAGCTTGGAGCCGTCCTCGAGGCGCTCGGCCTCGCTCTCCAAATGCTGGAGTTGGTATTGCAGGGTGCCGTAGTCCATGGAAAGGGAAGCCGCGGTCTTGGCCGTGCCCGAGAACAGGATAAGCCCCACGCGGTCAGCGCCTTGCAGGCGGGAAACGAAGCGCGTTAAGCCCTCGCCGTGGGCCTTGAAATGCCCTAGCTCAGAACGGCGCGTGCTCAGGGAAAGGTCGAAGTCGAGCAGGACGTCGTTTCCTCCGAAGCTCACGGCCACGTCCTGCTGGCCGCCCATGGGGCGCGCGGCCGCCAGACATAGCAGCCCAACGCCAAGCAGGAGGAGAGCCGCTTTGTTTTTGTACAACCTCGCCCCCCTCCAGGCGCCGAAGCTCGCGGGGGCCACGGCCGGGGCCGCGGACTTGGCCGCCTGGATTTTCTTGTGTATCCCGTAGGCCAGAAGCCAGGCCACTATGGGCAGGAGGATGGCCGCCGCCCAAAGCCAGGCCGGGGAGGCCAAGGCCACTCCCGAGCCCAAAAATCCGGGAGCCAGAAGGGGCAAGGCCAGCAGTCCCCAAAGGCTCGGCGGCGCCTCGGTGGGAATACCGCCCTTCTTCCAGGGCTTGGAGTCGTCCTTCTCCTGATCTTGGAGGCCTTTCTGGAGGTCCTCAAGGCCCGTCTTTCCCTGGTCCTGGGAAGGCTTGGCGGCGGATTGGGCCGAGGGCTCGCCTTTGCGCGGATCGGGATGCTCTTGAGAGCTTCGATTGCGGCCGTCTTCGCCCTCTCTATTCTCTCCATCCCTCTTCTTTCCGTCATGATTCTTCTGCTTCTTCTTTAGCAGCTGGTTGACCAAGTCCAGGTTCCAACGCGCGTCGGCGTCCCCGGGGTTCAAGCGCAGGGCCTGCTTGAAGGCGTCGCGGGCCGCGGCCAAGTCCTTCTGCAGGAGAGCCGCCAGACCCCTATTGTAATGGGCCTGGGCCGCGAGCTCGGAATCCCCGGAGCGGGCCAGGAACTCCTGGTAGCACCGCGCCGCCTTCTCGGCCTCGCCCAGGCTCAGGTAGGCGTTTCCCATGTTGAAGTAGAGCTCGGCCATGTCCGGGTACCGCTCCAAGGCCCGGGCGTAGCGGACCGCGGCCTCGCCGTAGCGCCCCTGGTGGAAAAGAAGATTGCCGTCCGAAAGCGCGGCAGGTTGCGACATCAGAGGCAGGGAGAGAAACGCCAGCCCCTGCAGGACGCGCAGCCAGGTGCTGGAAAGCGTCAACTCGAGCCCCACCAAAAGTAACGCCAGGATCGCCAGCTCCTGCCTTAGATCCCTCACCATGGGCACGGCCAGGACTTTGGACGGGATTTTGACCAAGGCGTTGATCTCAAGGAGGGCCTGCGTCAAGGCCTCCGCGTCTGCGGCGCGGAAATAGCGGGCCCCCGTGATCTCCGCCATTTTCTTGAGCGTGGCCTCGTCCACGCCGGGCCCGCCGGCATCGCTGGCGATTCCGACCGTGTAAATCTTGATGCCGAGCTTTTTCGCGATCCGGGCCGCCTCCAAGGGGCTGATCCCGACGTTGGAATCGCCGTCGCTGAATACCACCAAGACCTTTTGGCGCTCGGAACGCAGAACGCGCGCCGCCAAGTCGGGCTGGGCGTTGAGGTAAGCCAAGGCCTTGCGAAGGCCTCGGCCGGCCAATATCCGTTTTGCCTCCTTGACGCGCGGATCGCCGGAGTCGTCGAGATTCTTGAGGTCGTCCTCGACGAATTGGGCCGCTCCCGCGAGCACGGCCCGGCCTATGGCCGTGCCGCCCCGCACGGCGACCCCCTCCAATTGGGCGAGGAAGGCGTCCGTGTCAAAGGTCAGCATCACCTCGAACTCCGCGTTCTCCGCGAAGCTGAATAGACCCAGACGGTTGCCGCCTCCACGGCGCTGCTCCACGGCATAGGCCTTGGCGGATTCCTTGGCGGCCTGCAGACGGCTCTTGCCCCCCTGGGCGCTGTAGGGCGACGCCATGCTGCCGGAACTGTCTATCTCGAGAATCGTGTCCGTCGAGGCGATGAAGGCCTCCTGCCGGACGACTCCCAGCTGGGGCTGGGCCATGTACAAGATCAAAAGCCCGAGAACCACGACCCGGAGCGCGTTCGGCAGGAAGGCGAGCCTCTGGCGCAAGCTGGGGCGGAGGGCCGCGGGCAAGGCCTGGGGCATGAGAAGCCCGGCAGGGCGCCCGCGCCATTTCCAGAGGATGAAGGCGGTCAGCGGCACGAAGAGAATGAGGGCCCAGGGGTTGCCGAAATGCAATGAAGCCGCTTCAATTGGGAGAAAGCCCAATATTCCCAAGAGCCCCGAAGCCCCCCTAGGGGCTTCGCCTCCGGGACGACCCGCCACGCTGCGCGTCAAGTCCCCGAGCGATCGCAAATCCCGGCGCCGCCGGTCCGCGGACGCGTCCCCCCCTCCGAAGCGGACCATCTCGGCCCGCCGGGCCAAGCCCGCGGCCACCTCGAGCTGGCCCGAGCCGAGCTTTCGAGAGGCCTTGAGGTCCGCGGCAAGCCCCGCCGCGTGGCGCTCCTTGACCGGGAGGCCGTGGTAGTCCACCAGGAAGGAGCTCAATATTTTGTAGTACTCGGCGTAAAATTCCCGGTCCGGCAGGCTCTCAAGGTTGTCCTCGAGAACGGCCATCCCGGCCTCGGCGCGGGAGAGGACCGGCTCTTTCTCCGGGAAGGGCTGGGCCGGGGCGGGCGCGCTCCTTAAAAATCGCTCCGCGGCCAGAACTGCGAGCACGAGCAAAGGCAGGGCGAACGCCCAGGACCATTCCGGCTCGCTTTTCTGGACCACGTCCTTGGGGCCGCGGAAGCCTTTCTGCTCCCAGTCGGGGGTGAGCGGGGACTTCACCGCCACCGAGACCGGAGCGACCGCCGTTCCCAGGAGCTCCCCCCCGATCTTGAGCTCTCCCGAGCCGAAGGCGATGAACTCGAAGGACAGCTCCCGGGTTTGGCCGGGGCTCAACACGATGGGATCGGGGGCTTGCCCTTGAAGCTCGAGTTCCTCCGGGAAAAGGCCGGCCAGGGCCGCCCGGGACAGGTTGAGCCTCATGGGAGCCTTCCCGCCGTTTCTGACCGTCAAAACCAGGCGCCCGCGTCCGCCCAATTCCAGGGGCGTCCCCTCGACCCGCGCGGTCATTCCTGCCGAGGCCGGCTGAAGAGTCGCGGCCGCGGGAGCGCGGGCGGCGGGCGACGGGGGCGGTGTGGGCTCGGCTCGAATAGGGCCCGGAGCGGAGCTTAGGGCCAAGGAGAGCCCTAATGCCGCAGCGACCAGCGTCCTCGATAGGAATTTTTGGGGAGAGACTCCCTCCCGAGGCGGAGCCTCTAGCTCCTGCCGCATCACGACCGCGCTAGGGCCGAGCAAAGCCTCGGCCTGAACTGGAAGGGCTTCCGGGGCTTGGCGCGATCTTGCGAGAACGCGCAGGAGGGGTGCTGCGCCGCGCTTGAGGCGCGCCACGAAGGCCGCGCTCCGCTTCATGGGCGCGGCCGGCTGGAGAACGACGACAGCCTTCGGCGCCGCGCCGACTTGAGCGGCCAGGGCCTGATAGCAGGGCACGCCGGGAGACAGGAAGGCCAGGGAGAAAGCCAGCATCCCGGCTATCGCTTTGCGCGGCAGCATGACCGGATTATCGCAATCTGTCTTCGGGGGGAGCCCCGTCCTTTAGGCCCAGGAGGCCCTGGGCTTTGGGCCCAGGCTCAATTGGGCCAAAGGTCGCATGGCGGCTCCGTTGTGCTAGAATGCGGCCATGACCAAGATCATCCCGGCAGTTCTTTGTATTTTTATGGCCTCCGGCTCCGCGGCCGCGGGCCTAGAGTCCCTGGCCTCCGGCTCCGCCGCCTCGTTCCAGAAAATATTGGCCCAGCCCCAGACCCACCTGCAAGTCAAGAGCTACGTCCCGGTCTCCGGCCAGGTTTCCCTGAGCGGCTCGGCCTACGTTCCGAACGGATCGTCCTACGTCACGGTCACCTTGACCGGATTCGCTTACTTCAAGGATTCCTCGGGAAGAATCACGAGCCACCCCGCCTACATCCATGTCATGCACGGCTTCTGGGCCAATCAAGCCTGGGTCTCCAACTACGTCTACGTGACCGCCTATCCCTCCTTCTTCCAGGACGGCGCCTCCATCGGCGCCTTTCCCGTAAGCGGCTCCGTCCACGTTTCCGGCTGGATCACCGGCAACTGGATCCGATTGACCGGAACCGGAACTCTGGCGGGGACCGTCGCCGGTAAAAATTAGGCCCTTTGCCTAGGCCGATTTAGGCCGAAAGGCCCAGGACCCGCCTCGGCAAAAGTTGGAGAATGCCGCTCATGGAGGATTTGCCATGAGAACTTTGCTTCGAACCGCCGCTTTTATCGCCGCCTTGAACGCCTTCTCCGGGCCAGCGCGGGCGGAGATAGACTGTCCTCGCAACTACCCCAGCGGAAGGACGCTGCGCTATGACGGCGGGCATATGTATTACCCCAACGGCGCAACCCTGCGCTATGAGGGCGGCCACATGGATTATCCCAATGGCGGCACCATGCGCTACGAAGGCGGGCACATGGATTACCCAAATGGGAAGACCATGCGCTATGAGAGCGGCTCCATGGACTACCCCAGCGGGAGAACCCTGCGCGACGGCAGCGGCTCCATGGACTACCCCAGCGGGAGAACCCTGCGCGACGGCAGCGGCTATCTGGAATACGAAAATGGCCGCAGCATCCCGGATGGCTACATGGTCCGGCTTTCCATTCCACTGGAACCTTCGGGCACCATGGTCGTCAGGGTCGGACGCAAAACCGCGACCTACGAGCTCCTCCTAAAGGACGGCTCGACCGACATCCGGATCGTATTCGACGACAAGCAGAATTTCTTCTGCGAGATCACAGGGGAAGGCGCGCTGCGGCAGAGTTATCCTTTTTGGAAAGTGTCGTCTCACTCCTCGCTAAAATAATCGGCGTCAACCTTGCCGATCTCGTAGGAAGCGACCTTGCTCACGCCCACGCCGTGCTCGATCATGAGCTGGGCGAGCTTCTCCCCGTCTATCAATATGACGGTTTCCTTTATACGGGCGACGAACTCCAACGCGGACTTGGTAAAGCTGGAAGCCGTTATGAATACCCCGCGGCTCGCCTTGCGGCCCGACAAACTTCCGACGAAATTTCGGATATCAACCTCACCCACGGTCCCGTCCCAGCGTTTAGCCTGGACATAGATCACGTCCAACCCGAGGCGATCCTCGTTGATAATGCCATCAATGCCTCCGTCCCCGCTCCCACCCACCACCCGGGCGGCTTCTTTGCGAGAACCGCCGTAGCCCATCTTGACTAGAAGGTCCACGACAAGATTTTCGAAAAACCTCGGAGAGCTCTGCCTGATCGCCTCCAGCAAGTCTCCAGCGAGCTCGTTGCGCAATTTTTGGTAGCATTCCTCTAGGATTTCCTTGGTCGTCCCGGCGGCTTCCGCGACCGCGACGGCCTCGCCTTTCTTTCCCGCGTTGCCCCTCAAGGACCGATTCCTGAAATCCATAAATTTCGGGAACTGCATCAGGAAGTTGATGTTGATTCTCTTGGGCTTCGAATCCAAGACCTTGCGGCCGTCATCCGTAATCCGGAAGGATCCCCGAGCTGGATTTTGCAGCAGTCCGGCCTGCTTGAGATAGGACCGCGCCCAATGGACACGGTTGTCAAAACGCGCTTCGAAGCCGCTCGGGAGAAGCTCTCGGCACTCTTCATTGCTGAGCTTGAAAGCGCGCCCTAGGTTGTCAATGGCCTCCCGCACGGCGTGGTCGTTTCCATCCGCGGCAAGCTGCAGAAGAGGCAGCATGATTTCTTGAAAGTCGGGAATAGCCATGATTTCATCTCCTCACGCCCTGACCAGTCCGGGCTTGAGGCCCAGCTGGTCCCGGAACTCCCTCGGGATCGCGTCCCAATGCTCGATCAAGAGGTCCACTAGCTGTCGGCCGTTAATGAGACCGATGCGTGGGAAATTGGGATCCAGGGCCACCTCGGCCGCGGCTTCCTGGTAGTCCGCCGTCGTTATGAAAGCCCCCTGCCCGTCCCGAGGGACGGCCTGGCGCAATTGTTTGACCACATTGGCCGAGACCTTCGCGCCCAATTGATAGCGCTTGGCTTGGACGAAAATCTTTATCTTGGCCAAGTTGGCGATGTTGAGCTCACCCTTGGCATCCACTCCCCCGTCGCCGCTTTTTCCCACTACCTCCGAGCCCTCGAAGCCCAGAGCGGTCAGAAGGTGCCCCGCCAATATCTCGAACTCTTTGTCATCGAGCTTCAGAATCTGCTGCAAGACCGCGCGGTAGGGGTCATAGTGGTCGAAAGCCGCTTTCGGGGCGGCGTCTTTGATCCCGATCGCCTCCAGGAATTCCTCGGACTGTGAAATGGTGAATACGGTCAAGGCACAGCGAATGGCACTTTGAAAGGGAACCGAAAAATCCCCCCTCTTGATGGGCTCCTTGGCCCATTCCACCTCCCGGCGGTGCCGGTAGGGGCAGGAGTCCGCCTCTTTCTGGTAGTAATAGGACGGGGCCGGCCCCACTGTGCCGTAATTCAGAAACTCCGTATCCGCAGCCGGCGTCACCACGTAGTCCCCGGCCTTCATGTCGAGGAGGAACCTCGCCACCTGCCCGACGTTCTGCCCCACCACCAGCTTGCTCGCGACCTTCGGGTAGGCCGCCCTGAAGAGGCCGTAGAGCTCGTCTATGTCTTTCACCCCCGAGAGATCGGCTACAATCGCCGACCACCCGATCGCCGCGTACCCGCCCTCCAGAAAATCCCGGGTGTAATTCCCCGAATCCGCCCGTACGCAGTAGACGCTGGTCATTTTTCCCCCGTTAATCATCACTCATCTCCGACTTATCCACCGAACTTCGCAGCGAAGTTTGGTGGATAAGTCGGACTCAACCCTTAAACAGCCAACAATACAGCGCAAGCAGACCAGCCGCCCAGGTTGCGCAACGCGTCCAGAAGAGGTCCAAACCATTCGAAGAATGAAGAGCCTGCCGCTTGTTCTTTATTTGCCATGTTTTTGCCTCCTACGCGGCCTCAACAGCCGTGCTCTGAGCGAACAATTCGGCCTGCTCGAGAACCGTGGAGGCCGCTTTTTCCTGCTTGTCGGGAGGATAGCCGTGGCGGCGCAGGATTTTCTTGACCGTGACGCGCAGCCTGGCCCTCACGCTTTCCTTCATGGTCCAGTCTATCGAGGCGTTTCGGCGCACGTTCTCCACCAGCTCCCGGGCGATGTCGCGCAGCTTCTTGTCGCCCAGAACGCTGACCGCGCTGTCGCTGGTCTCCAAGGCGTCATAGAACGCGGCCTCCTCGAAGCCGAGGCCCAGCCGCTCTCCGCGCTTCTCGGCCTCGCGCATGTCCTTGGCCAGGGCGATCAGCTCGGTCAGGACCTGGACCGTTTCCACGGCGCGGTTATGGTAGCTGCGCAGGGCCGCCTCGAGCCGCTCGGCGAAGGATTTGCCCTGGACGACGTTCCTCCGAGAGCGGAGCTTGATCTCCTCCTTCAACAGCTTCCTTAAAAGCTCGACGGCCAGGTTCTGGTGCGGCATTTCCCGCACCTCGGCCAGGAACTCGTCCGACAGGATGGAGATGTTCGGCTTCTTGAGTCCCGCGGCCTCGAAAATGTCCACGATCTGGCTCGATGAAACCGCCTTCGAGACGAGCTGGCGCACGGCCTGCTCGAGATCCTCCTCGGTACCGAGGTCGCGCGCGCCCGTCTTGATCAAAGCTGCGCGCACGGCCTGGAAGAACCCCACGTCGTCCCGTATTTCCCGGGTCTTTTCGTGGGGCACCGCCAAGGCGAAGGCCTGCCACAAATCCTTGGCCGCCTTCAGAAGCCGGGCCTTGCCGTCCTCGAGGGCGAGGATATGTTGCTGGGCCGGGGGCAGGAGGCGCAGACGATCTTCCGAGGCGGTCGGCCCCTTCCAGGAGGACCAATCGAAGCCGTCGAAGAGGCCGCGGCAGATTTCGTGCTTTTCCAGCATGAGGGCCACGGCCTCGGCCTGGTCTATGGCGGTACGGCCCTGTCCGCCCCCGGCCGTGTAAGCGCCCAAGGCCCGCTTCAAGTTGTCCGCCAAGCCCAGGTAATCCACCACCAAGCCGCCTTTCTTGTCCTTGAAGACGCGGTTGACGCGGGCAATCGCCTGCATGAGGCCATGCCCGCGCATGGGCTTGTCGAGGTACATCGTGTGCAGGCACGGCGCGTCGAAGCCCGTCAGCCACATGTCGCGCACGATCACGATCTTGAACGGGTCCTTGGGGTCCTTGAAGCGCTTGGCCAAATCCTCGCGCGCGGTCTTGCTGCGGATATGGCCCTGCCAAGGCAGGGGGTCGGAGGCCGAGCCGGTCATGACGAGCTTGAGGGCCCCCTTCTTGTCGTCCGGGTCATGCCACTCGGGCTTGATTCTGGCCAAGGCCGCGTACAAGTCCACGCAAATCCGCCGGCTCATGCACACGAACATGGCCTTGCCCTCGAGGACCTTCTGGCGCTCCTCAAAGTGCGCCGCCATGTCCTTGGCGATGAGCCCGATGCGGTCCTCGGCCCCGACCAGGCCCTCCAAGGCCGCCCATTTGCTCTTGAGCCTCTCCTTGCGCTCGGCCTCCTCGTCCTCGGTGATTTCCTCGAACTCCAGGTCGAGGAAGGAACGCTCCGCCTCCGAGAACTTGAGCTTGGCCAGGCGGCTCTCGTAATAGATGGGAACCGTCGCCCCGTCCTCCACCGCCCTCTGGATGTCGTACACGCTGATGTAATCCCCGAACACGGCGCGGGTGCTCTTGTCCGTGAGCTCGATGGGGGTCCCGGTGAAGCCGATGAAGGAGGCGTTGGGCAAAGCGTCGCGCATGTGGCGGGCGAACCCGTCTATGAAGTCGTATTGGCTGCGATGCGCCTCGTCGGCGATCACCACGATGTTGCGCCGGTCCGAGAGCTTGGGGAAGACGTCTCCCTTCTCCTCCGGAAGGAATTTCTGGATCGTGGCGAAAACCACCCCTCCCGCCGCGACCTGGAGCAGTTCCCGAAGATGGGCGCGGTCCCGAGCCTGCGCCGGAGACTGCCGCAAAAGCTCCCGGCAGCGGCTGAAGGTCCCGAAAAGCTGGTCGTCCAGGTCGTTTCGGTCGGTTATTACGAGAACTGTCGGGTTCTCTAGGTCTGGCTCTTGGATGATGCGGCCGGCGTAGAAGGCCATGGTGAGGCTCTTGCCCGATCCTTGGGTGTGCCATACCAGGCCGATCCGGCGGTCGCCGGGCTTCGACGTCTCCTTCAAGCCGGCGGCGCGGTAAACCCCGAGGGGAGGCTCTCCGACCGCGGAGGCAGTTCCTGGGGGGCGCCCCCAAGCGCGCAAAGTCTCCTCCACGGCCGTTTTCACCGCATGAAATTGATGGTAGCCAGCGATCTTCTTGGCCACGGACCCGTCCCGGTCCTCCTCGAAAACGATGAAGCCCCTCAGGAGATCCAGGAGGCGCCCCTTGTCGAAGAGTCCTTTTACGAGCACCTCGATCTGGGGCATGGCCTTGGGAGCCAAATCCTCCCCCGAAACGGTCTTCCAGGGTAGAAAGCGCTCTCCGTCGGCCGTCAAAGACCCCATCCGGGCCTCGAGG
This sequence comes from Elusimicrobiota bacterium, assembly GCA_016218575.1. Taxonomy (NCBI): domain Bacteria; kingdom Pseudomonadati; phylum Elusimicrobiota; species Elusimicrobiota bacterium. The sequence continues at coordinate 31,038 of JACRDN010000007.1, read as the reverse complement.
CCGTCGGAGATGATCATCAGTTCGTTGAAGGCGAAAAGGGCCGGTATCTGCTGTTTGTAGGTTTCGAGCTGGCGCAAGGCCGTCCAAATCGTGGCGTTCTCGTCGGCCGGGTTCTTGAGCTCGACCACGGCCACGGGCAGGCCGTTGAGGAAAACGACCACGTCCGGCCGGCGGTTGTGAGACCCCTCGAGCACGGTGAATTGATTGACCGCCGCCCAGTCGTTTCGGTCCGGATCCCGGAAATCCGCGAGCCTCGCCTTGTCGTGAATGACGCGTCCGTCTTTGCGGTACTCGACGTCCACACCCTCCGCCAGCATCCGGTGAAAGGCCCTGTTGTTCTGGACGAGCGACACCGACCCGGGCCGCGTGACCTTACGGAAGGCCTCATCCAGAGCCTCGCCCGGAGCGGCGGGGTTGAGCCTTTTCAGCGCCTCCCGGAGCCTTCCAGGCAGAAATGGCTCCTGGAATGAGGCCCTCTCCGCCTCCGGCTCGCCGGGAGCGATCTCCGGCCCGTGGAGAACCTCGTACCCCAGGCCGGAAACCCAGACCAGGAGCGCGTCCTCGACTTCGGATTCGGTGAAGCGGGAGTTTCTCATGCCCTAGCCCTAGCCAATCGCATTCCCCATGGCCGAGTTATCCACCGAACTTCGCTGCGAAGTTTTGTGGATAGCATCACCATTTTTTATGGATTTAATCCATAGCAGAGTTGCTAAAAACGTTTGGATGACAGTGCAGATAAGGATGATAACGGTGAAGCAATACATTCTCCTATTAATCTGCATTAACTTCTGATCGTGTTCCTCCCTGTCCCGGCGATAGATTTCTTCAAGAAAGAAATCAGCGGGAACCACCCGGTCCGGCTTTGCAAATGCATCATGCTGCGCAATCAAATAGTTCTTGTCCTTGCTGCGCAGGTCTGAATATTTCAGTGGATTCACAAATAGTTCACCTCCACAATGCGGAGTTCTCCGCGAATCATTTTGGGTAGCAATGTATCCCGGAGGTTGGCTAAGCAACGGATCTCGTTTTTGGTCCGTATTATTTCCTCCTTAATCAACGCGGCTATCACCTGGAAACGTTCCACCAGCTCATTACCGGGAATGCAAACACATTGTCGGACAATCCAGCCCTTATCTACATGGGGGATTGAAGTTCCGGTTAAATGTTGCCGGATTTCCGGCTCCAGGTACTTCAATGCGGCATACAGAAAACTCTTACCTGGGACTTTCTGTTTGGGCAATATTTTCGCCAGTGTTGAACCAACCAAGCCGCCCAACCCGGTATCGACACGACCAGAGCTGGCGCCATCCATTACCATAAGCACGTCATCCCCATTTACTTCAATCATTTCGTCAGGTACGGCATATTGAGACCTGCCAGAGTTAAGAGACTCAATGAGAATCACGGGCAGAAGTCCTCCCTCTGGAGAATCCATAGTTTTAGAAGGTTTGCGGCCCTTAACAAATTCCAATAAATCTCCAAATTTTCCAACACACCAGCCCTTTGGGATCAAACCCCATACAGATTCCTGGAACCGCTCCGGAAACAAGTCTGCGATGTCCCTAGGTAACCCCGTATCCCGATCCTCGGCCTTGGCCCGGACGGGATCGAAGTCCACGAACCAGGACTTGAAAATGGCCTGGGCCATGGCCTCCAAGGTCTTATTCAGGCGGTGGCTACTCTCAATTTTTTGTTCTAGCGCTCCAAGCATATTCGCGATTTCTTTCTGTTCATGAAGAGCTGGATAAGCGATATTCAGCTTTCGAGCATCCCCCTGCGAAATAAATGGCTGAGCGGATCCACGTTTCGGCCAAATTAAAGGATCTCGCGTAACCCAATACAGGAACTCCGTGTCCACCTCTGGATCTTTCGACCAAAATCGGATCGTATTTTTAATACAGGACCATTTACCTTGAGCCAGCCAGGTCCGTCCACAATTAGCTCCAATGGCACTAAGAACTACCCCGGTTCGATCAAAATCTGCATATGGCAGGAATCCATCCGAACCGGATGCGCTGTAGGCTGTAAACCCTGCATCAACATAGGCAGCTTTTGTCGTAGAGGTATCGCCCCAATTCACGTCTGCGGCATCCCCAAGTGATGACCGCTGCCAATGTGAAGGCCAATTATCAGCCATGCCATTTACTTGCGGAACATAAAACAGGGAACTTTTTCGGTGGGTGAATCGTATAACTAATATGGCCGATTTCGCCCTGGGGGACTCCATAGAGAAACGGATATTCCTGATCCGGGGACTTAAGGTTATGCTCGACAGGGATTTGGCGGAGCTTTATCAGGTCCCTACGAAAGTCCTGAACCAGGCGGTTCTCCGCAATCAAGAGCGCTTCCCGGACGGGTTCATGTTCCGCTTGACGTCGAAAGAACTGCGGGAACTGATCACAATTTGTGACCGGTTCAATGACCGAACTTATCACAAATTGTGATAAGTTCATGACCCCTGCCATCACAACGGATACCCCACCTTCTTAAGATTCTCCCTGATGGCGCGCTCGAGCTTTAAGGATTCGGAGAATTGCTCCCTGAGCTGGGCGGTGAGGCGTCTCATCTTCTGGTCGAATGGCTCGCCGTCGTCCTCCGCCGCTTCTGCTCCCACGTAGCGGCCGGGGGTGAGGACGTGACCGTGCTGGCGGATTTCTTCGAGCTTGGCGGACTTGCAGAAGCCGGGGACGTCCTGGTACTTCGCCTTGCAGTCCTTGTCTCCGCGCCAGGAACGGTAGGCGCCCACGATTTTTTTGATGTCGGCGTCGGCAAGCTCACGGTGGACGCGGTCTATCATGAAGCCGAGCTTGCGGGCGTCAATGAAAAGCACCTCGCCGCGGCGGTCCCGCAGCCGGCCGCCCTTGCGGTCGCGGGCCAGAAACCACAAGCACACCGGGATTTGGGTCGAGTAGAACAGCTGGCCCGGCAGGGCCGCCATGCAGTCCACGAGATCCGCCTCTATGATCGCCTTGCGAATATCGCCCTCGCCGGAGGTGTTGGAGGACATGGAGCCGTTGGCAAGCACAAATCCCGCCAGGCCGCCCGGAGCCAAATGGTGGATGAAATGGGAGATCCAGGCGTAGTTGGCGTTTCCGGCGGGCGGGGTCCCAAATTGCCAGCGCTTGTCCTCGCGCACGAGCTCGCCCTTCCAATCGCTGTCGTTGAACGGGGGATTGGCCAGGATGAAGTCGGCCTTGAGATCGGGGTGGAGGTCCCGGTGGAAGCTGTCCGCGTGCTCGGGGCCTAGATTGGCGTCAATCCCGCGGATGGCCAGGTTCATCTTGGCCAGGCGCCAGGTCGTGTGGTTTGATTCTTGCCCGTAAACGCTGATGTCTCCCACCCGCCCGCCATGCTGCTCGATGAACTTTTCGCTTTGGACGAACATCCCTCCGGAGCCGCAGCACGGGTCGTAAACCCGCCCCTTGTAGGGCGCCAGCATCTCGACTAGGAGCTGGACCACCGACCGGGGAGTGTAAAATTGTCCGCCTTTTTTTCCCTCGGCGCTCGCGAACTCCGAGAGGAAGTATTCATAGACCCGGCCGAGGACGTCCTTGGACCGGCTCTCCCTGTCGCCAAGACCGATCGTGCCGACAAGGTCTATGAGCTCTCCCAGCCTCTGCTTGTCGAGGGCGGGCCTGCCGAAATCCTTGGGGAGCACGCCTTTCAAGACCTTATTGTCCCGCTCGATCGCGACCATGGCGTCGTCGAGGACTTTCCCGATGCCCGGCTGCTTGGCCCGGCCCTGAAGGAAGCTCCAGCGGGCCTCCTTGGGCACCCAGAACACGTTCTCCGCCAGATATTCGTCCTTGTCCTCGGGATCGGAGCCCTTGTCGGCCGAGAGCCTCGCGTGCAGATCCTCGAAGGCGTCGGAGATGTACTTCAGGAAGATGAGGCCAAGGACGACGTGCTTGTACTCGGCCGCGTCCATGTTGTTGCGCAGTTTGTCGGCGGCCTGCCAGAGCTTGGCCTCGAAGCCTAAAACCGCAGCTTTTTTGGCGATGGCCACGGCGTATTATACTAATAGTCAAATACATATTTGACCTACAGATAATGGCCGAGGCCTTTTGTAACCCCTACAATGGGAAAAGGCTATGGTCAAGAGCATTCACGTCATGGTGGGCCAGAGGGTGCGGCAGGAAAGGCTCAGGGCCAAGCTGACCATCGAGCAACTGGCGGGATTGGCACAAATCAGCACCAGTTTTTTAAGCTACGTAGAGAATAGGGGCAAGCCGGCCAGCCTAGACACCATCCACAAGCTGGCGTTAGCCCTGAGGATTCCCGTGGCGGAGCTGTTCAAGGACGAGCCGGCACCACCCAAAGACGAGCTCTACGACGCGGCCCAGCAATTCACCCAGCTCATCCGCGACAAGAAGCCCCGCGAAAGGGAGCATATACTGGACGTGGTGCGGACGTTGTCCAAGAAGCGGGACTGATCCTACCCTGCAACCGCCACCGCCTCGATTTCCACCAAGGCCCCCTTGGGCAAGGCCGCGACCCCGACCGTGGCCCGGGCGGGGAAGGGGGGCTTAAAATGGCGGGCGTAGACCTCGTTCATGGACGCGAACTGGGTCAAATCCGCCATGAAAACCGTGGTTTTGACCACGGACGAGGCGTTAAGCCCGGCCTCGGCAAGAACTGACTCTAGATTTCTCAGACATTGTTCGGTTTGAGCTTCTATCCCGGGGGCGAGCCGGCCCTCGGCGTCCGCTCCGATCTGGCCGGAAACGAAAACCCAGCCCCCTCGCGCCACGAAGGGGGAATACGGCCCTATCGGCGTTGCCATCGGGATAATTCGGTAACTGTCACCGAATTCAGCGCAAGGCCGCCAATAAGGCTTTGTTGGTTTTTTGGACGCGGAGCATTTCGTTGAAGGCGCGGATGGCCTCGATGTCGCCCAGGCCCGCCATGTGGCGGCGCAGCTTCCAGACCCCCTCCAGGACCTCGGACGGCAGGAGCTTCTCCTCCTTGCGGGTCCCGCTGTCGCGGACCTTCAAGGCCGGGAAGATGCGCATCTCCGCGGCCTGCCGGAACAGCACGAGCTCCATGTTTCCGGTGCCCTTGAACTCCTGGAAGATGACCTCGTCCATCTTGCTCCCGGTCTCGACCAGGATGGTGGCCAGAATCGTGAGCGAGCCCCCCTCCTCGAGCTTGCGGGCCGCGCCGAAGAAGCGGCGCGGCACCTCCATGGCCCGGGAATCCAAGCCGCCGGTCATGGTGCGCGATCCCGTGGCGAACTGGTTGTGCACCCGGGCAAGCCTCGTCAGAGAATCGAGGAGGATGAAGACGTCCTCGCCCTGGGAGGCCAAGGCTACGGCCTGGCGCATCAAACCCTCGGCCACGGCCACGTGCCGGTCATAGCTTTGGTCGCTCGAGGAGGCGACGACCTCGGCCGGCACGCTCCTTTTGAAGTCAGTGACTTCCTCGGGCCTCTCGTCTATGAGAAGGCAGAACTGCTTGATCTTGGGGTCCACCCCGGCCACCGCGTTGGAGATTTGCTTGAGGAAGGTAGTCTTGCCGGCCTTAGGCGGGGCCACGATGAGGCCGCGGGTGCCGCGCCCGATGGGGCAGAGGAGGTCCATGGCCCTCATGGAGGGGTCGGTGGAGCCCTTCTCGAGCTGTATCCACTGGTGGGGATCCACCGGGGTCTTGCCCATGAAAAGCTTCTCGGCCTCGCTCTGGACATAGGGCCTCGGGCCCCCGCCGCGGTTGTCTCGGGGCGGACCTCCCCCATCCCGGCGGTGATGATTGGGATGGTGATGATGCTGGCCCTTGTGATGCTGATGTTGGGGCCGGCCGTATCTCTTGAACGGCCTCTGGTTTTGTCCGCCCTGTCCCGGCCTTTCCTCGTTCATACCTGTACCTCTTTTAGCCCGACCTAATCCAACGGATGCCGAACGACCCGTCCCACCTTGACCCCCAAGAGGCGCCTGCTTAGCTTCAGGAAGCGCTCCGGGGAGTCCGAAACGTAGAACGCCCGCGCGGCCTTGCCCGTCTTCTTTCTCAGATTGAGATTCTCCAGCAGATTTTCCGTCTCCAAAGCGGTTTGCTCGGCCGAGTCGATAAGATTGACCCTGGGGCCGAGAACTTGGCCCAAGATATTCTTCAACAGAGGATAATGGGTGCACCCTAAAATAACGGAATCTACCCGCGCCCTTTTCAAGGACCCTAAATACTCCCTGGCCACGGCCTCGGCCACCGGGTGCGCCCACCAGCCCTCCTCGACCAAGGGCACGAAAAGGGGACAGGCCCGGCTCACGGCCTTGACCCGGGGCGAGCGCGCCTTGAGCGCGCGCTCGTAGGCCCCGGAGGCGATCGTAGCCTCGGTGCCGATGATGCCCACCGTGCCACGCCGTGTCGCCCGGGCCGCGGCCCGGGCCCCGGGCTCGATCACCCCGAGAACGGGAATCGACAGCCTCCTTTTGATCGCCTCCAGGGCCAAAGCTGAGGAGGTGTTGCAGGCCACGACCAGGACCTTGATCCCGCGCCCGGCCAGGAACTCGGCCACCTGCAGGGAGTAGCGCGTCACCGCCTCCCTGGACTTTGAGCCGTAGGGCACGCGGGCCGTATCGCCGAAATAAACCAAATTTTCATGGGGCATGCGGCGGCTTAAAGCCTGGAAGACGGTAAGCCCCCCCAAGCCAGAGTCGAATATCCCGATGGGCCGCGCCGCCAAGCTTTTCAAAGCCATTTCAGTGACGGCCGGCGGCAGCCTGCCCATGGGCCTCCCCCTCCGAATTCGCGAACCAGCCCTGGCGTTTGGAGTACTCGACCAGGCCCGCGTAAACGCCGTCCACGATCTTGCGCCTGAATTTGCGGGATTCGAGCTTTCTCTCATCCTGCCTGTGGGTCAGATAGGCCATCTCGACCAGGATCGAGGGGGCGTGGGTCCCGCGCAAAACGTAGAAGGCGGCCTGCTTGACCCCGCGGTTGAATAGAGCCACTCGCCGCGACAGCGAGCGCGCAATCAGGGCCGCGAGCTCCGAGGCGGCGTTGATGTTCTCTGTCTTGCTGAGCTCCCCCAGGAGAATTGAGGCCTGGCCGTCCTGGGGGGCGTGGTCCTCCAACTTCAGGACCGAGTTCTCGAACTCGGCTGGGCGCTCGGCCTCCGGGTCGGAGGCCTTTTCGGACAGGAAGTAGACCTCGTAACCGGTGTCTCCGGAGCTCCGGGAGGCGTTGCAGTGGACGGAGATGAAGAGATCCGCCCCGAACTCGTTGGCCAGGCGCGAGCGCTCGGCCAAGGGGATGAAGGTGTCGTCGTTGCGGGTCATGAGCACATCGAAATGGCCCTCCTCGTTCAAGAGAGCCGCCAGCTCCTGGGCCGCGAGAAGGTTGATGTCCTTCTCCTGGACGCCGCGCCGGCCGGTGGCTCCGGAGTCCTTTCCCCCGTGTCCCGCATCTATCACTATGCGGCGTCTCCCTTTGGCGGCCGTAGGAGACGCCGCTGTCGAGAGCCCTTCCATGGATGTCTCGGGCTTGTAGTCGGACGCTTCACGTGGGGGATTTGGAGCAGAAGCCTGGACTCCATCGGAGCTAAAGTCAATCACCACCCGCCGCGGCCGCTCGAGCTCCTGGATCTTCCAGCGCACCTGGGCTCCGGCGGTCTTGACCGAGAGCACGGCGGCCTTGGAGCCGGGCTTAAGAATGACCGAGTCCACGATCCCATCCGCGATCTTCGCCTCCTCCGGACCTTCCAGAGCGCCGAAAGGAATGCTGAGCTCGAGGCCCCCGACCCCGCGGGGGGCCACGTTGTAGCGCAGCTTCTGCGACAGCTCGAGGACCACTCGGGTATAGCCCTTGTAGGAGAACCAGCGCAGGGGGCCGATCGAGCTCTCGTGGTCCACGGCGACAAGGCGCGTCCGGGGGTTGAAGGAGGTCTCAAAGCCTGACCAGGAGGCGAACTCCTCGGAGAGAAAGAACGACAGGGGCACCATGGCCTGGGAGCCGCGCACGATCACCGGGGCCTCGAGCCGGACTTCTTGGCCGTTCAGGCGAGCGGTCTTGGACTCGACCAGGAAGAGCAGGGGCTTGCCCCTCAAGCTCATTTGGACCCGGCCGGAAACCGGATACCAGTAGACCTGGGCGCCGTAAAGCCGGGCGGCCTGCTTGGCTCCGATGTAATGCGCCGAGCCCACCTTGTGGGCCGAGAGGGGATCCCGCCTATGCCCGGAAACGGTCACGGACAAGGTCTCGGCCCAGGAAAGACCGGCCCCGATAAGCAGCAGCAACGGCAGGAGGAGAATGCGCCTCATTCGAGAACGATGCGGTACTCCTCCCAGGGCAGCATGGGCTCGCCGTTGATCTTGATCGAGCGCTGGATGTTCTTCTCGATGAGGGCCTGCTGGGACCGGAACACCTCGGCCAGGCCCGGATGGAGTTGGAGGCGTATTTGGCCGCCGGGGCGGCCCGCGGTCATCTCGTAGATCTCGCGCTGGATGCGGATGCGCAAGGTCTCGCTCGAAAGGACCCGGCCAGCACCCTTGCACTGCGGGCACTCGTCGGTGATAAGGCTCACCGTAGATTCGCGCTTTCTCTCGCGCGTCATCTCGATAAGGCCCAGCCTCGTGATCGGGAGGATCCGGATCTTGGCCCGGTCCGACCTCACGGACTGGGCGAAGGCCTCCATGACCTTATTGCGGTTGGAGGCCTTCCTCATGTCGATGAAGTCCACGACGATGATCCCGCCGATGTTGCGCAGGCGGATTTGATGCGCGATCTCGTGGGCCGCCTCGATGTTGGTCTGGGTGACCGTCTCCTCCTGGGACTTAGACCCCGTGAAGCGCCCGGTATTGACGTCTATGGCGCAGAGGGACTCCGCTTCCTGGATCACGATGGAGCCGCCGTTCGGGAGAGCCACCTTGATCTTGCGCAGATTCTCGATCTCACCTTCCAGGTTGAAGGCCTTGAAAATCGGCGTCTTGGCGTCGTAACAGCGCACCCGCTCGCAGAGGTCCGGGGAGATCTCGCGCACGAAGTCCAGGACGTTCTTGTGGTTCTCCTTGTTGTCGAGAAGGTAGACGTAGACCTGGTCCGAGAGGATATCCCGGGCCACCTGGAGGGTCAGATCCAAGTCCTTGTGCAGAAGCGCTGGGCCCGGCTGGGTCTCGAATTTCTTCTGGATGGCGCTCCACGTGGCGAAAAGGTACTTGACTTCGCGCTCCAGCTCCTCGGCGCTGGCCCCCTCGGCCTCGGTGCGCACCACGACCCCTGTGCCGCTCAGGTGGGCCGCGGCCAGGCCCTCGACCACGGTCTGGAGCCTTTTGCGCTCATGGGCGTCCTCGATGTGCTTGGAGATGCCCACCGTGTCCTGAAAGGGCATGAACACGAGGTAGCGCCCGGGAAGGGAGACATCCATCGTCACCTTCATGCCCTTGGTCCCGATGGCCTCCTTGGCCACCTGGATCATGATCTGCTGGCCCTTCTTGAGCGTGGCGTCTATGGCGGCCCCGCGCTGGCCGAGAACGTCCGATATATAAAGGTAGGCATTCTTCTCGAAGCCGATGTTGACGAAGGCCGAGGAGATTCCGGGAAGCACGTTTTCCACCACGCCTTTATAAATGTTTCCGACGATGCTGGCCTCGCTCTTGCGCTCCCAAAGAAGCTCGGAAAGCCGGCCGTCCTCGAGGATCGCGATGCGCGTCTCCTCGAAGCTCGTATTGGCCAAAACCTCGCGCTTGACCTTCTTGGCGGAGCGGTGCTGGTGCTGATTTTCATGGGGCCTGCCTCCGCCCTCATGATGGGGCCTTTCCTGGCGCTGGTGCTGGCCCTGATGCTGGCCGGGCTGTCTCTCGCCCCTGCCTCCATCGCGCTCGCGCCCGCCCCGCCTGCGGCGGCGCCGGCCATCGTGCTGGCGGTTCTCGCCGGCAGGCTGCGCCGGCGCGCCTTGGGGTTCGGCCGGGACAGTTTCCGGCTTCGCGTCCCGGGGAGCCGTTTCCCCTTCAATGTTCTCGTTCATGTGAATCCTCCGCGCGCGCGCTACAAAAGCGCGTAGCGCCGCGAATAAATATTGGCCACGATGCCCAGCGACCACAAAGCGATGACGAGGCTCGAGCCTCCGTATGAAATCAGGGGAAGCGGAATCCCCGCGACCGGCATAAGGCCCAGGCACATGCCGACGTTCAAGACCAGCTCGAAGGCGAACATGGCGGCCAGGCCGCAGCAGATCAAATACCCGTAGCGGTCCCGGGCGGATCTGCCGGCGGCCACGATGCGCCCTATGAGAAGAAGATAGAGGGCCAACAAGCTCATCGTCCCGACGAATCCCATCTCTTCCCCGATAACGGCGTAGATGAAATCCGTGTGGCGCTCCGGAAGGAACCCCAGCTTGGACTGAGTTCCGGCGAAAAGTCCCTTGCCGAATACCCCGCCGGAGCCGATCGCGATCTGGGATTGGTGCACGTGGTAGGCCGCGCCCTGGATGTCAGACTGGGGAGCCACGTAAGCCACGAAGCGGTTGCGCTGATAGCCCTTGAGCTGGCGGTTGACCATGACCCCGGAGGCCAGCCCCACTCCCAGGATCATGGGTACCCCGATGAAATAGACGGGACGGGCCTGGAGGCGCAGCCAGCCGCACAAACGCCAGGCCGCCAGGCTCAAGGCGGCCAAGGCCGCCAAGGCCAGGACCGTGGTGAGGCCCATCCGGGAGGTCTGGAGCACGAAATAAGGCCAGGTTCCGGGCCCGGCCTGGGGATAACGCACCTGGCAGAAAATGTAGAGCATGGGCATGGACAAGGAAACAAGCCCGTATCCCATCACGGTCAAGATATGAGCGTACCGCGCCCCCGCGCAAAAAAGCATCCCGATCAGGATAGGAAAGAAGGTAAGAGTGGTCGAGAAGTCCGGCTGCTTAAGGATGAGGATCATAATGGGTGCGGCCAGGAGCAAGGCGTAGAACACGGCCGAGAACTCCGTGATCTTGCGGGCCGAGAAATCCAAGTACGCGGCCATGACGAGGATCATGGCCAGGCGCGCCAGCTCCGCGGGTTGGAAGGTCAGGAAAGCCAGGTGGAACCAGGCCTTATGCCCTCTTTGTGTGATGCCCATCATGAGGACTCCCGACAGGATCGCCAAGATCACGGCATAAACACCCTTGGCCTGATCCTGGAAAATTTGGTAGTTGAAGCTGAACCCGATAAGGAAAAGAACGGCCCCCACGGCCAGGGCGATGAAATGACGCTGGAGTATCTGCGTGTAGTAAGGAAGGGGGCTCGCTGCCGAGATCATGGACAAGGTGCCCAGACAAACGAGGCCCGCCATGGCCAGGAGAAAGCTCCAATCGAGCCGCCCCCTGATCGCCGACTCGACCTTAATTGGCATGCGCCGCTCCTCCGGGAGGCTGGGGCTTGTCGCCGTATGCCGCCAGGAAAATATTGCGGGCGATGGGGGCCGCGACCGAGGCTCCGTGCCCCCCATTCTCAACCAGGACGGCCAGGGCCACGCCAGGGGTCTGGCCCTGGGGTCCGGCGAAGGCGATGAACCAGGCGTGATCATTCCCGCCGGGGTTCTGCGCGGTCCCGGTCTTGCCGAGGATGTCGAGACCGGAGATGCCAGTGCCCCGGGCCGTGCCGGAGGAAACCACGAGCTGCATGGCCTCATGAAGGTCACGCCAAACCGATTCCTTGAGGGCCACCGCGCCCAAGCGCTCTGGCTTGGTGACGTAGTCCGGCTGGCCGTCGGCATAGGAGATGCGGGCCGTGTAGTACGGCCGCCAAAGAGTCCCTCGGTTGGCCAAAGCCGCGGCGAAAACCGCGAGCTGAATGGGGGTCACGAGGAGCTCGCCCTGGCCGATCGAGAGGTTCACGGTGTCCCCATCGTACCAGGGGTGGCGGCTCAAGGCGCGGGCCTCGGGGCCGAAAAGGTGTCCTGAGCGCTCGCCGGGCAGAGCGATGTTGGTCTTTGCCCCGAAGCCGAAGAGCTTGGAATAGCGCTCGATGGCCTCGCCCCCGGTCTTAAGCCCCATGCGATTGAAATAGATGTTGCAAGATCTGGCCAATCCCATGCTCCAGGACACGGTCTTGTGCCCTTTATGATCCCAGCAGAGGAATATCCTGCGGCCCAGCTCGAAATAGCCCGGGCAGAAAACCGTTTCACGGGTGCTGAACTTGCCCTCGTTCAAGCCCGCAGCCCCCACCACGAGCTTGAAGGCAGAACCCGGAGGGTAGACTCCCGCGATGGCGTGGTTGAACTCCGGAAGGTCCTCGATGGTCCGCTTGACCTCCTGGGGGTTGGTGGAAAGAAGAGCGTTGGGATCGAAGTCGGGCGAGGAGGCCAGCGCCAGGATGGCGCCGGTCGAGGGATCCAGGGCCACCACGGCCCCGCGCCCGGTCGGGCTTTTGCGCAAGCCCTCGTCGGCCGCCTTCTGCATGGCCGCGTCCAAGGTCAGCGTGATGTTGCTGCCCGGCTCCCAGGAAATTTTCTCCAAGATCCTCTTGAGACGGCCTTGGGCGTCCACTTCCATGCGGATGCCTCCGTCCTGCCCGCGGAGCTCCGCCTCGAACATCCTCTCCACCCCCATTTTTCCCACCCTGGAGTCTATGCGGTAGCCCTTGTTCTTCAAGTCCTTCCAGCTGCGTTGATCCATCTTGCCCATGTAGCCGACGAGGTGGCTGGCGAAGCGTCCGAAGGGATAATAGCGCCGGGCCTCCACGATGAGCTCCACGCCCGGGTAGACGGTCTTAAGCTCCGAGAGCCTGAACATCGTCTCCATGGGCAGGTTCTCGGCCAGCCGGATCGCCGTCTCCTCGCGCACGGCCTGCTCCAGGTTTTCCAGAAGATCATCGGGGTCCTTGTGGAGCTGCTGGGACAGGGCCGAAGCCAACGACTTCAAATCCGACCGCTCCTGGCCGCGGCCAGGCGGCAGGTAGATGAGGGAAAAAGCCGGGCGATTGGTAGCCAGGACCGCGCCCTTGCGGTCGTATAGGCGTCCGCGGGGCGCGGTCTTGTAAATGATCTGGCTGCGGTTGCGCTCGGCCGCGCGCTGATACTCCACGTTCTGGATGATCTGAAGCTGGAAGAGCCTTGCGCCCAAGATGGCGCCGCCCATATAGATGAAAAACCAGAGCATGTTGAGGCGATTAAAAAGCCTTTGATGATTCATGTAAGAGCCGGTGTCAGATGCTAATTTCTACTTTTTCCTAAAAAAATAAAAGGAGGAGCAACGGCAACGACCCATACCAGAATCACGTTATAAAAAGGGCAGGCCAAGAACGAGGGCCAGCCGATCCATAGAAAGCCTTCCATGAAAACAAGCCCCAGAACCCCCAGGAGCAGAAAATAGGCCCATGTCATCAGGAATACGACCGCGCTCAAGGAACCCGCTCCGGTCACGTCGATCTGCCGGCGCACCGAACCGGTCCCGTAGCCCACCATGGTGAGGGCCAAAGCGTTGGCTCCGAAAAGATGGGGGCTCGAGACGTCCAAGAACAACCCCCAGAAGAAACCCAGGCACATGGCCAGGATCGGGCCGCGGTAGGCGGCCACCAGGGCGGTAAGCACCAGGAGAAGCTGGGGAGCCAACCCCCAAAAGGCGAATTGACTGCTCCAAAGCCATTGCGCGGCCATGGCGGAGAAAAATAGCAGGATGTAGCTCATGGGGAGCCCTGCCTTTTGAGAATCAACACCTCACTGAGCCTTCCGCTGTCCAAGGCCGGGGATATCTCCACGGACTGGAAAGTGAGAAATGGATCCCGCGGGAAGACCCGGGCCACCCGGCCGATCAAGATGCCTGGCGGGAACGTGGCGCTGGTGGCTGAGGTGTAGGCCAAGTCCCCCAAGGTGAGCGAAGCGTCCTCGGAAAGATAGTTCATGATGAGCCTGGCCCCCCCCTGGCCCTGCGCCAAGCCCTCGACCGTGCTCGAGGAGAGATGCGCGGCCACCGAGGAGAGCTCGTCTGTCACGAGAAGGACCAAGGAGGAGCGCGGCCGAACCTCCACCACTCGGCCGATCACGGAGAGGCCCTCGGCTCCTTTTCCCAAAACCGGGGCATTGAGGGCGAGACCGTCCTTTTGCCCGGCGTCCACCATGAAGCTGTGGTACCAATGCAGGGGGTCGCGCTCCAGGACGCGCGCCCAAATGGAGGTGTATCCGGGGGAAGCCTTGAGGCCCAAGACGGCCCTCAGGCGCTCGTTCTCCGCCTTCAAGGCCTGGGCCTCGGCCCGGGCCCAGGAGGCCTCCTTGACCTCCTCGCGCATGAGGCGGTTTTCTATGTCGGCGGCCAAGAGCCCGCGGATGCGGTCGGGAACATCGGCGATTTTCTCGACCCCCTTGGCTCCCCGGTAGGCCGCCGGATCCGACAAATAGACGAGACAGGCCTTAAAAACCCGGACCGGGCCCGACAAGGGCAGGGAAAGCAGAGTCAGGGAAATAATGCCGAAAACGGCTAAAAAGTAGTTTGCGATTCGCGCTTCGCGCTGCATGGGCGACCAGCTAATTTAGTTAGGAGCGGGCTGGGGAAGAAACGGCGCGTTAAGAGCCGCGATAGCGGTAGGAGGTGACAAAATCCGGGCGGCGATCCATGATATGATCGAGCTCCTCTAGGAATTTGCCTGTCCCCATCGCCACGCAACTCAAAGGATCCGCGGAGCGGTGCACCGGAAGCTCCGTCTCTTGGCGGATGAGGTCCGGCAGCCCCCGAAGGAGCGAGCCTCCCCCCGCCAACATGATTCCGCGGTCCACCAAATCCGCAGCCAACTCGGCCGGAGTCTCCTCCAGCGTATTCTTGATCACGTCCAGGATCAACTGCACCGGCTCCATCAGAGCCTGGCGGATTTCCTCGGATGTGATCAGCACTGTTTTGGGCAGGCCGGTGGCTTGATCCCGGCCTTTGACTTCCATCGTCTTCTCCTCCTTCAAGGGGAAGACGGAACCGATTTGAATCTTGACGTCCTCGGCGGTCGTCTCGCCGATCAAAAGATTGTACTTGCGACGGAAGTGCATCATGACCGCCTCATCCATCTCGTCTCCGGCGATGTCGATGGACTTGGAGACCACGAGCCCGCCCAGGGATATCACGGCGGCCTCCGTGGTTCCCCCGCCGATGTCCACGATGAAGTTGGCGTGGGGCTCTGAGATGGGCAGGTCCGCCCCTATGGCGGCGGCCATGGGCTCCTCGATGAGGTACACCTCGCGAGCTCCGGCCTGCTCTGCCGACTCCTGGACCGCGCGGCGCTCCACCTCGGTGATTCCAGAGGGGATGCCGATCACGATGCGGGGATGGAGAAGGGAGCGCCGATTGTGCACCTTGCGGATGAAATACTTGATCATCTCCTGCGTCACCTCGAAGTCGGCGATGACTCCGTTCTTTAAGGGGCGCACGGCGATGATGGATGACGGGGTGCGGCCCAGCATTCTCTTGGCCTCGGCTCCGATGGCCAAGACTCGGCGGCTCTCCCGATCTATCGCGACCACGGAAGGCTCGCGCAGGACGATTCCCTGGTTCTTCACGTAGACAAGGGTATTGGCCGTTCCAAGGTCAATGCCCATGTCGTTGGAGAACAGGCTGAAGAGGAAATCGAACATCAAGAGACCAAAGACACGAGTCCCCGGGTCGCGTTGTCTCCGGACCTGGGGGCCAGGCGAAGGACGCGGGTGTAGCCTCCGGGGCGCTGAGCGTAGCGGGGGGCCAGCACCTCGAAGAGCTTCTTGTAGACCATCTTATCCTGTATCTGGCGGCGCACCAGGTAGTGCTTGCCCCTCTTGGCGGAAGTGATGATCCGCTCCGCGTAGGGCCTGAGCTCCTTGGCCTTGGCCAAGGTCGTCTCGACTTTTTCGTGCAGGAATAGGCTCGTGGCCATGTTCCTGAGCAAAAATTTACGATGGGAGCTGGTGACTCCCAGCTTGCGTCCGCCCAATTGCTTTACCATAACCGCTTACACCTCATTAAACACATTTAGACAATGCCTTTTCAATCTTTTTAAGCGACCTTCTCCCCGAGTTGCATGCCCAGGGACAAGCCCATGTCCTTGAGCCGGTCCTTGATCTCATCGAGGGATTTCTTGCCGAAATTCTTGACGGCCAGGAGCTCCTCGTCGCGCTTGGAGACGAGCTCTCCGATGGTCTTGATGCGCGCGACCTTGAGACAATTCGAGGCTCGGGAGGAGAGCTCGATCATCTCGATGGGCTGGGAAAGTATCTCCTTAAGCTTCACGTCAAGCGAGCCCCCATCCCCAGCGGCAGCGCCCTCCCCATCTCCGTAGGCGCCTTCCTGCGGCGCGGCCTCCTCCTCGGGAATGAAGATGTTGAGAGACTCCCTTAAGAGCTTCGAGGATTGGATCAGGGCCTCGGCCGGGTTCAACGAACCATCGGTCCAAATCTCGAGGATCAAGCGGTCGTAGTCCGTGACCTGCCCCACGCGGGCGTTTTCGACGTCATAGTGGACCTTGAGCACCGGAGAGAACAGGGCGTCGACCGGGAGGAATCCCGCCGGCCAATGGCTCTGCGCCCTCAAGTCTTCGGCGGAGGCGTAGCCTCGGCCCTTGGAGATCTCGATCTCCATGTCAAGCTTGCCGCCGGCCTCCATATGGGCGATCACGAGGTCGGAGTTCACCACTTCGACGTTGGAGTTCTCCTGGATCGCGGCGGCCGTGACCGGCCCTTCCTTGCTCGCGGTCAGGAAAATAGTCTCTGGCCCATTAGAGAAAATCTTGAGCCGGAGCTTCTTGAGGTTGAGCAGAATGTTCATCACGTCTTCCCTGACCCCTGGGATGGTGGCGTACTCGTGCTGGGCTTTCTCGATGCGCACGGCGGTCACCGCCGCGCCCTCCAAGCTCGACAAGAGCACTCGGCGCAAGGCGTTGCCCACGGTATGGCCGTAGCCGCGCTCGTAAGGCTCGGCCACGAACTTGGCGTAATTCTCGGACATCGTCTTCTCGTCGACGCTCAGCTTCTGCGGCAGGATCAGTTCTTTATAAGCCATAGCTATTATCGCCCTCTCCAGGTTTTATTTCGAATAGTACTCGATGATCAGCTGCTCGGTCACGGGGAATGACATTTCCGCGCGCTCGGGGTTTCTCAGCACCTTCGCGGAAAAATCAGCCTCGTTGAACTCCAGGAAAGCCGGCCTGTTGTTGAGCCGCTTGGCCGTGTCGAGGCTGAGCTTGACTCCCACGTTCTCCTTGAGTTTGGGGCTCAGACTCACTGTCTCCCCGGCCCTTACGTTGTAGGAGGGAATGTTGACGACCCGGCCCGCCACCTTGATGTGGTTGTGCAGGACGAGCTGACGCGCGGTGTTGAGGGAAGTGGCCACCCCCATGCGCCGGATGATATTGTCCAAGCGCATCTCCAGGGAGCGCAGGAGATGATCCCCGGAGGCCTCGTGGCTCTTGGACGCCGCCGCCACCAGCCTTTGGAAGGGCTTCTCATTGACGGAGATCATGCGCCGCAGCTTCTGCTTCTCGCGCAATCGGATGGCGTAGGCCGACGGCTTGCCCCTCTGGGGCTTGGCCATTCCAGGGGTCGTGGGCCTCTTCTCCAAGACGCACTTGGTGTAGCACTTGTCCCCCTTGAGAAACAGCTTCGTCTGTTCCCGGCGGCACAGCTTGCAGACCGACTCGATGTATCTGGACATAAATTAGACTCTCCTGGCTTTCGGCGGGCGGCAGCCGTTGTGGGGCAGCGGCGTGACGTCCTTGAGGCTGACGATCATGAGGCCGGAATTGCCAAGCGAGCGGACGGCGGTTTCGCGCCCCGGCCCGGGCCCCTTGACGTAGACGGCCACCTGCTTGACTCCAAGCTCTATGGCGCGCTTGGACACCTTCCCAGCCGTCACTCCGGCCGCGAAGGGGGTGCCCTTCTTGGTGCCGCGGAACCCGCTGCCCCCGGCCGAAGCCCAAGCCAGCACGTCCCCGCGCTCGTCCGTCAGGGAAACGATGGTATTGTTGAACGAACACTGGATATAGACCTTGGCGAAGGTCAAGGACTTCCAGTTCTTCCTCTTGGGACTTTGGGCTTGAGCCTTAGGTCCCGCCGCCGCTGTTTTCTCGTCAGCCATGAACTATTCTCCCGGTGCGATTATGCCGCAGCCTTTTCCGCCTTGCCGGCGCCGACCGTCTTGCGGCGGCCGCGGCGGGTGCGGGCATTGGTCTTGGTGCGCTGCCCTCGCACAGGCAAACTCTTGCGATGGCGAGAACCTCGATAGGAATTGGTCTCGTAGAGGCGCTGGAGGTTCCCCTGCAGCTCCCGGCGCAGCTCTCCCTCAACCTTGTATTCCTTGGTGATTAAATTGTTCAGCAAGCCCACCTGGTTTTCGGTCAGCTCCCTCACCCGAGTCTCGGGCTTGACCGCTCCGTTGAGCTTTTGCAGGACCTCGGCGGAGTTCGCCTTGCCGAGGCCGTAGACGTATCTCAGCGCCACGTCTATGCGCTTGTTCTTGGGTAAATCCACTCCCGCTACGCGTGCCATTGTTCCTCTCCTGGTTCCCTTATCCTTGCCTTTGTTTATGCTTGGGGTTTGTGCACAATACGCGCACCACCCGGCTGCGCTTGACTATCTTGCACTTCTGGCAAATCGGCTTTACGCTCGCTCTGACTTTCATGATCACTCCCTAAAGATGATCCGGCCCCGGGTAAGGTCGTACGGAGACAGCTCCAGTCTTACCTTGTCGCCGGGCAGAATTTTTATGTAATGCATGCGCATCTTGCCCGAGATATGGGCCAGCACGATGCGCCCCGGCGGAATCTCAACTCGGAACATCGCGTTGGGCAAGGCCTCCACGATGCTCCCTTCCACTTCGATTTTGTCGTCTTTAGGCAACTGTCAGCACCTCCGGTCCGTTCGCCGTCAAGGCCACCGTATGCTCGAAATGGGCTGAAAGACTTCCATCCTTGGCCACCGCCGTCCAGCCGTCGCTCAACGTCTCCACCTCCGGGCCGCCCGCGTTGACCATCGGCTCGATGGCAAGCACCATCCCCTCGCTCAAGCGTGGGCCGGTCCCGGCCTTGCCGTAATTGGGCACAGGAGGATCCTCGTGAAGGGCCCGGCCTATGCCGTGGCCGACGAAATCGCGCACCACCGAAAATCCGTTCGCCTCCACATGGCTTTGGACGGCGCTCGAAATGTCGCCTAGGCGCCCTCCGGGCGCCATGGCGGAGATTCCCTTCTCCAAAGCCTGCCTGGTCACGTCCATCAGCTTTTGGGCCGCGGCAGAGACCTTTCCCGCGCCGACCGTCACCGCCGCATCGGCGTAAAGACCGTCCACGACACAGCCAAAATCAAGCCCCACTATATCCCCTTCCGCCAAGACGCGCCGGGCCGATGGAATCCCATGCACCACCTCCGAGTTGATCGACACGCAGAGGCAGGCCGGAAATCCATGGTAGCCCAAAAACGCGGGCTTGGCCTTGCGGCGGTCGAGCTCATGGAGCGCCGTCCGGTCGAGCTCAAGCGTGCTGGTCCCGGGCTTAGCCGCCTCGGCCAAAACGGCCAAGATCTGGGCCACGATCCGTCCCGCTTGTCTCATCACCGAGATTTCTTTAGGACTTTTGAGCTCTATGGTCTTGGTCGAAAACATTCCCATTTAGATCTTCGCCAAGGTCATGTCGATGGCGCCGCAGATGTCGGCTGTCACCGCCTCGGGGACGCGCGAAGCGTCTATCTCGCGGAAAACCTGCTCCGTCTTGTAGTAAGCCACCAAGGGCTGGGTCAAGTCCTCGAAAACCATGAGGCGCTTATTGGCCGTGGCCTCGGAATCGTCCTCCCGCTGGATTAGGGAGCCCTGGCATTTGTCGCATTTGCCTTCTACCGCTGGCGGCCGGGAGAGCAGATTGTAGACCTCGCCGCAGCCGCCGCAGACCCGGCGAGAGGTCAGCCTTTTGATGGCCTCCTGCCGGGGGAGGTCCAGATGCAGGACCAAATCAATGCCCGCCTTTTGGGCCACGAGGAGGGAATGCAGGGCCTGAGCCTGATCCAAGGTCCGCGGAAAGCCGTCGAGCAGGTATTTAGTGCCATTGAATTCCAGACGCCCCGCCACCATCTCGGTCACGATCTGGTCGGGAACGAGCTTCCCGGTCTTCAAGTATTCGGCGGCCTTGAGCCCCAGGGGGGTCTTGGCCGCGATCTCTCCGCGGAAAATGTCTCCAGTGGCCAAATGGCTGAAGCCGTACTTGGCGCTCAACACCTTGGACTGGGTTCCCTTGCCGGAACCGGGGGCGCCTAGAAGGATCACTATCACCTCAGCTCCCCACGTTGAACCAGCGCTGGCGGATTCGGCCCTTTCTCAAAAAGCCCTCGTAGTGGCGCATGATGAGCTGGGCCTCCAGCTGGCCCATGGTGTCCAAGGCCACCCCCACCACGATCAGGAGGGCGGTCCCACCGAAGAAAAAGGGCACGTTAAAATGGCTGCGCATCCAATCGGGCATGACCGCGATCGCGGCCACGAACAGCGCCCCTCCCAAGGTAATCCGCTCCAAGACCCACTCGATATACTTGGCGGTGGAGTCGCCGGGGCGATAGCCGGGGATGAAGCCCCCGGATTTTTTCATGTTCTCGGCCAGGTCAATGGGGTTGATGGACACGGAATTGTAGAAGTAGCAGAAGAAGATGATGAGCCCTGCATAGATCACCTGATATATCCAATTGCCGCGGCCCCAGAACTCCATGATTTTTTGGGCTAAGGGCGCGCTCGGAAAGAACTGGACCATGGTCACCGGGACGGCCAGGAGGGAGACCGCAAAAATCACGGCGATGACCCCGGATTGGTCCACCTTGAGGGGGAGATAGCTCTGCGCTCCCCCGTACATCTTGCGGCCCACGACGCGCTTGGCGTATTGGACCGGGATCTTTCTCTGGGCCGTCTCGACCCAGACGACGGACAGGATCACCGCGATTAGGAGCCCCACCAAGGCCAGGGCCTGGAGAAGCCCGACTTCCTCGGCCTGAACGAGCTTGATGAGGTTGAGGGCGGCACTCGGTATCCGCTCCACGATGCCGGCGAAAATAATGAGGGAGGTCCCGTTGCCGATGCCCATCTCCGTCACCTGCTCTCCCAGCCACATGATGAAAATCGTGCCCGCGGTCAGAGTCAGGACCGTCAGGCAGTAAAAAGACCAGGTCGGATTCGAGACCACGGGGATGTTTCCCGGAGTGGGCATCTTGGTTATGGCGATGGTGAGGCCGAAGGACTGGAAAGCCGCCAGAAACAAAGTCAGGTAGCGCGTGTAGGTATTGAGCTTGCGGCGGCCGAGTTCGCCCTCCTTATGCAGACGGTCCAAGTGCGGGATCACGTGCGCGCCCTGGAGCAGGCTCATGATGATGGAGGCGTTGATGTATGGCATGACCCCCATTGAGAAAATGGAGAAGCGCGACAGGGCTCCTCCCGAGAAAATATTGAGGAAGCTCAGGATCCCGCCCCGCTGGCTGTCGAAAATCGCCTTCAATGCGTCTCCATTGATTCCGGGGATGGGAATGGCCGCGCCCACCCGGTAAACCGCGATGGCCCCCAAGGTGAAAAGGACTTTCTTGCGCAGTTCCGCGATGTCGAAAATGTCCGTGAACTTCTGGATCACCCCGTCACCTCTTCGGCCGAGCCCCCCGCCTTCTTGATCTTCTCGCGGGCGCTGGCCGAGAAGGCGTGGGCGGCTATCTTGTAAGCGCGGGTCACGTCTCCGTCGCCCAGGATTTTCACCGGGCGCGGGCCGCGGACGAGCCCGTGTATCTTCAGGGAGTCCAGGGAGACTTCCTTCTGGTTCTTGAAGACCCGCTCGATATCGGCCAAGGACACGATCTGGTAGCGGACCTTAAAGGGGGCATTGGTGAATCCCCTCTTGGGCACCCGCCGCAAGAGCGGGGTCTGGCCTCCCTCGAAGCCCACCAGCTTGCCGTCGCCGGAGCGGCTGCGCTGGCCCTTCTGGCCGCGCGAGGCGGTCTGTCCGAGGCCAGAGCCCTCGCCCAAGCCCAGCCGGCGCCGCTCCCTGCGGGCCCCTGGTTTGGATTTCAACGCGCTTAAATCGATCTTTGAATCAGCCATGTTATTTGCCCCGGAGCTTGGCGATGTCAGCGCTGGTGCGCAGCTTTTGCAGGCATTCCAAGGTCGCTCCCACAACGTTGAAGGCATTGGAGCTGCCCAAGCTCTTGGTCAGGATATTCTTGACTCCGCCCGCCTCCAAAACCGCGCGCACCCCCCCGCCAGCGATGACTCCCGTTCCCGGGGCCGCCGGCTTCATCCAGACTTTGCCGGCCCGGTACTTGGCGATGATCTCGTGCGGAATCGTGCCCTCCACCAGCGGAAATTGTATCAGGCTTTTGCGGGCCTGGGCGTTGCCTTTCTGGATCGCGGACTGGACCTCGCGGGCCTTGCCGAGCCCGGCCCCCACGGTGCCGAGGCCATCGCCGATCACGACCAAGGCGCTGAAAGAGAATCTCTTCCCGCCCTTGACGACCTTGGCCACGCGATTGATGGTAACAACGGTCTCTTTGAAGCCGCCCTCCTCCCGGGCCTCGGCGTAGCGCGAGCGCCTGGGCCCGTGCTGGGGCCTGTGCCCCGTCTGGGACGATTTATTTTCCGCCGCAATCTCTGCCATGCATTGTCTCCAAGAAAATTAGAATTCCAGCCCTCCGGCTCGAGCCGCCTCGGCCAAGGTCTTGATCCTGCCGTGGTAGATGTAGGCCCCCCGGTCGAAAACGACCTTCTTGACGCCCGCGGCCAAGGCCTTCTTCGCCACGAGCTCCCCTACTTTCTTGGCCGCCGAGAGGTCTTTGCCGGCCTTGAACTCCTTGCACGAGGATGAGGCGCAGGCCAAGGTCTTGCCGGAATTGTCATCCACGACCTGGGCATAGAGATGCTTCAGGCTGCGGTATACCGTCAGTCGCGGCCGATCCCCGGCTTTCAAGCGGATCTTGCCGCGGGTTCTCTCCCTGCGGTACTGAAGTCGAGTCTCTTTATCTTTCATGAGTCATCCTCACGGGTTACTTCTTGCCGCCGCCGGCCGCTCCGCTGGCTCCAGCCGCGGTCTTGCCCGCCTTCTTGCGGATGAATTCTCCCTGATAGCGGATGCCGGTCCCTTTATAAGGCTCCGGCTTGCGCAGCTCGCGGATCTTGGCGGCCGTGGCGCCGACCAAGTCCTTGTCGGGACCGCTCACCGTGATCTGGGTCTTCTTGGCGTCCACGGACAGCGCGACCTCCTTGGGGGCCTCGAAAACCACGGGATGGGACTTGCCCAGGCTCAAAGTCAGCTTCTGCCCAGCGACCTCGGCCCTGAAGCCCAAGCCCATGATCTCGAGGGTCTTTGAAAATCCGTCGGCCACCCCCTGCAAGGTGTTGGCGACCCGGGCGCGGGACATGCCGTAAATGGCCGAGGCGTCCTTGGCGGCCTTCAGGTCCGCGCTCAAACAGACCTCTCCGTCCTTGATCTCGGCCGTCACCAGGGGGTTCAAGACCTGCTTGAGCTGGCCCTTGGGCCCCTTGGCGGTGAGCACGCCTTGGGCGACGCTCACTTCGACTCCCTTCGGGATTGAGACAGGCATTCTTCCAATTCGGCTCATGATACCCTCACCAAACCTGGCAGAGAATCTCGCCGCCCATCTTCTTCTCCTTCGCCTGGGAATGAGTCATCACGCCCTTGGAAGTCGAAACGATGGTCACGGGGAATCCGCCGCGCGCCAGGGGAATCTCCTCGTAGGAGCGGTAGACCCGCAGGCCCGGCTTCGACACCCGCCGGATGCCCTGGATCACGGCCTCCTTGGCGGGGGAGTACTTCAGGAAAATGCGCAGAGTCCCCTGCTTGCTCCCACTGGTGTACAGGGACTTGAAATTGGCGATGAACCCCTCTTCCTTCAGGATCCTCGCCACCTCGAGCTTGAGCTTGGACAAGGGCATGTCCACCCGGTCCTTGAGCCTCATGTTCGCGTTGTTGATTCTTGAGATCAGATCTGAAATGGGATCCATAATCACCTACCAGGAAGATTTTTTCACGCCGGGGATTTGGCCCATGTGGGCCATTTTCCGGAAGCAGATGCGGCAAAGGCCGAAGTCACGGTAATAAGCGCGGGGCCTGCCACAGATCTGGCAGCGATTCCGGTAGCGCGTCGCGAATTTTTGGGGCTTGCGCATCTTCGCAGCCCAGGCAGTTGTGGCCATCAATTCCTCCCCGACTTGAACGGCATCCCGAAAAGCCTCAAGAGCTCCAGGCTTAAATCGTCCTTGCCAGCCGTCGTCACTATGGAAATGTTCATGCCCCGGGCCTTGGACACCTTCTCGACGTTGATCTCGGGGAATATAAGCTGCTCGCGCAGGCCTAGATTGTAGTTGCCATGGCCATCGAAGCCCGCGGGCTCGAGCCCGCGGAAGTCCCGAATGCGGGGGATCGCCGTGGATATGAGCCTGTCCAGGAACTCGTACATCCTGTCGCCCCGCAAGGTCACCCGCACGCCGATGGGCATGCCCTGGCGGAGCTTGAAATTAGATATGGACTTGCTGGCTCTGCGCAGCTGGGGCCACTGCCCGGTGATCATGGCCAGCTCCTCTCGCGCGCCGTCCAGGGCCTGGATGTTCTCCCGGGCCTCGGAAACGCCGATGTTGACCACGATCTTGGAGAGCTTGGGGGCCTGCATGGGGTTCTTCAAGTCCAGCTTCTCCATCATCGCGGGAATCACCTTCTCGGTGAAGCGCTTCTTAAGCCGCGGCACGGGATGGGGCGCCTCGCGGCCGTCGGAAACAGCCATGGTGGGGCCGGCGGCCTTGGCCGCCTTGGCCTCCAAGGCCGCCTTTCGCGCGGCCGCGGCCTTCTCTTTGGCTTTCTGCTCTGCTATCGGATCTTTTTCCGCCATGATTTATGCTCTCTTATAAAATGGTCTCGCCGCACTCGCGGCAAAGGCGCACCCGCTCTCCGGTGGCCAGCTTGTCCAGCTTCGGCTTGATTGCCTTTTCGCACTTGGGACAGACCAGCATCACCTTGGAAAGCGGCAGGGGCGCTTCCATTTTCTCGATTCCTCCCGGCTCGTTCTGCCGGGCCTTCTTGTGCTTGGTCACGATGTTGACCTTGCTGACCAGCACGCGCATCTCCGATGGGTAGACCCGGACGACCTCGCCGGTCTTGCCCTTGTCCTTCCCTGACAGAACCAGGACCTTGTCTTTTTTATGAATTTTCAGCTTCAGCATCACAGGACCTCTGGAGCCAGCGAAATGATCTTCAAGTATTCCTTGTCTCGAAGCTCCCGGGCCACGGGTCCGAAAACGCGGGTGCCCCTGGGCTCGCCGTTGGCGTCGATGACGCAGGCGGCGTTGTCATCGAACTTGATGTAGGATCCGTCCGGCCTTCTCTTATTGCGCACGGCGCGCACGACCACCGCCTTGACCACGTCGCCCTTCTTGATCTGGCCGTGGGGCAGGGCGTCTCGGACGCTGCAGACGATAATGTCGCCTATGGCGGCATAGCGCCGGTAGCTTCCCCCCATGACATGGAAGCACTGCAGCTTCTTGGCGCCGGAATTGTCGGCGACGTTGATGATGGACCTGAGCTGTATCATGAGCGCCCTCCCTCGCGGGGAGCGGCTTTGATGACCCGGATCACCCGCCAGCGCTTGGTCTTGGACAAAGGCCGGGTGCTCATGATCTCGACGAGGTCCCCCTGATGGGAGGCGTTGGACTCGTCATGAGCGCTGAACTTCGACCCCTTCCTCACGATTTTCTCATAAAAGGGATGCCTCACCAGGCGGGGAACCTTGACGATCCTGGTCTTGTCCATCTTGTCGGAGACAACGACTCCCTCGAAAGTCTTTCGGCTGGCGCGTTCGGAGACGCCGTTTTGGTCTGTCTTTGTCATCTCTTCTCCTGCTTCTCTTGAATCCAAGTCTTGAGCCGGGCGATGTGCCGGCGCAGGCTGCGCAGCTCCACGGGATTGGCAAGAGGCGTCACCTGGTGCTTGAAGCCAAGCCTGAACGCCTTTTCCTGGGCCTGGTGCAGCTCTGCCCCAAGCTCAGCCACGGACAAATTCTTCTTGGCCTGGCGGTCGTTGGCCTTCATTATAAGGACTCCCGGGTCACGAATTTGGTCTTGATCGGCAGCTTGTAGGAGGCAGCCCGGAGCGCCGCGGCGGCTTCCTCATGACCCACTCCCTGGATCTCGAAAAGGATGCGGCCGGGCCTGACCACCGCGACCCAATGGTCGGGCGCGCCCTTCCCCTTTCCCATGCGGGTCTCGGCAGGGTGCTTGGTCACGGCCTTGTCCGGAAAAACCCGGGTCCAAAGCTTGCCGCCCTTCTTGAGGTAGCGGCCGATGGCCACGCGGGATGCCTCGATTTGGCGGGCCGTCACCCACTTCGGCTCCAAAGCCCTGAGCGCGTAATCGCCGAAGGCAATGGAGATCCCGCGCTTGGCCGGCCCCTTGATGCGAGGATGGCTGTGCGGTTTGCGGTACTTAACGCGTTTAGGCATCAACATAGTTTATTCCTTCGCGCCATGGAGCCGTTCGTCGACGGCCTCCATGGCCTCTTCCATGGTACTGGGGCCCTCCGCGTCCGCATCGAGGGCCACGGCCTCGGGAACGGGGGCGGCTGCGGGGGCGACGGCTTCCGGAGCCGCGACGGTAATTCCCGTTCCGGCGATCACCGCGGCCGGTGCGGGCTCCGCGCGTTTGGCCAGCATCAGGAGCTCCTTGGGGTTCTTGACGAAAAGCTGCTTCTTGAAAATCCAGACCTTGACCCCGATCAGGCCCGCCGTGGTAAAGGCCTCCGCGGTGCCGTAGTCCACGTCGGCGCAATAGGTGTGCAGGGGAACGCGGCCCTCGCGCGCCCACTCCCGGCGGGCGATCTCGGATCCGTTCAAGCGCCCCCCCACCATGACCTTGATGCCGAGCGCCCCGGACTGCATGGTCCGCTCCATGGCACGGCGCATGGCCCGGCGGTAGGCGATACGCTTCTCAAGCTGCATGGCGATGGCCTCGGCCACGAGCCTGGAATCCAGCTCAGGCTCCTTGATCTCCATGACGTTTATGAAGGTCTTGCGGGAGGTGATGTTCTCGATCTTGCTGCGGATGCCCTCGATATCGACGCCCTTCTTGCCGATGACGACGCCGGGGCGGGCGGTGTGGATGTTGACCCGCAGGTAGGAGCCGGCCCTCTCGATTCCGATCCAGCTCACCGCGGCCTGCCTGAAAGTGTTCTTGACCAAGGTGCGTATCTTGAAATCCTCTCCGATGAGCGCCGGCATCTCCCGCAGGGAAAACCACTTTGACTCCCAGTCATGGATGTAGCCCAGGCGCACGCCGTTGGGATGAATTTTATTGCCCATGTGTTTTCCTCATATATGCAAACCCCTTAACCCCCGAAAACCCCCGCGGCGTTGCGGGGGTCTCTCTCATCCGAGACCACCATGGTCAGATGGCACACCTTGCGCTTGAAAGTCATGGCGCGCCCTTGAGGGGCGGGCTGGACTCTCTTCATGTTCCCCATGGGACCCATTCCGGCCCAGCAGGACTTGATGTAGACTTGGGCGGGAACCACGGTTTTTCCGGCCCGGTGCGCCTTAACCACGAGATTGGCGGCCGCAGACTTCAGGGTCTTGGCGACCATGGGGGCGCAAATCCTGGGCAAAAGCGGCAAAAGCTGCTCCGCCTCGAGGACGGACTTGCCGCGAATCTCCTTGAGCACCTGGGCCACCTTGCGGGCCCCGTACCTTTGAAACCGAGCGTAAGCGATAGCTTCCATGAATATTTTCCCTTGACCGTTTAAGTGAGATCCTTGGACTCTTTATGGGTGGACCCGTGACCCTTAAAAAACCGCGTGAAGGAGAACTCCCCCAGCCGATGCCCCACCATCTGCTCCGTGACGTAGACGGGCAGGAACTTGCGTCCGTTGTGCACGGCAAAGGTGTGCCCCACGAACTCGGGGGTCACGGTGCAGGCCCGCGCCCAGGTTTTGATTACCTTCTTCTCGCCGGAAGCGTTGAGCTTCTGGACTTTCTCGAGGAGGTTTTGCTCCACGTAAGGCCCCTTCTTAGTCGATCGTCCCATTGAATTCCCTCTATGACGCCATCTGCTTGGACTGGCGGCGGTCGGCCATGATCATCCAGCTCCAAAGCTTTCTTTTGTTGCGGGTTTTGTATCCCTTGGCCAGCTGATTCCAGGGGGACTTGGGATGATTGCCTCCCTTGGATTTGCCGCGGCCGCCGCCCAGCGGATGGTCGGTGGCGTTCATGGCTCCGCCGCGCACCGTCGGGCGGATGCCCCGGTGGCGCGAGCGGCCGGCCTTTCCCAAATTGATCGTGTTGTGCTCGGTGTTGGAAACCTGCCCGATGGTGGCCATGCAGGCCTCCGGGACGAGGCGAATCTCTCCCGAGGGCATCTTGAGCTGGACGTAGCCGGCATCCTTGGCCATGAGCTGGGCCTGGGAGCCGGCCGCGCGCATGAGTTGACCGCCCCTTCCGGGTATGAGCTCCACGTTGTGCACGAAGGTTCCGTCCGGGATGTTCTTGAGCGGCAGGGCGTTCCCGACCTTGATGTCGGAGCCGGGGCCGCTGACCACGCTGTCCCCGATCTTGAGGCCCACGGAA
Organism: Elusimicrobiota bacterium; assembly: GCA_016218575.1. NCBI lineage: Bacteria > Pseudomonadati > Elusimicrobiota > Elusimicrobiota bacterium. The sequence goes on along the minus strand of JACRDN010000007.1, from coordinate 2,565 downwards.
TGGAGAATGTAGCGCCTCTCCCCGTCGGCATACTTGACCAGACAAATGCGCGCGGTGCGGTTAGGATCGTACTCCAAGGTCGCGACCTTGCCGGGGATCCCGGTCTTGTCGCGCTTGAAGTCCACGATGCGGTAGGCCCGCTTATGGCCGCCGCCATGGTGGCGCACCATAATCGTGCCGGTGTTGTTGCGGCCGCCGGTCTTGCGCAGGGGAGCCAAAAGGCTTTTCTCCGGGGCGCAGGCCGACAGCTCGGAATAATCCGCGACCGTCATGTGGCGGCGCGAAGGCGTGTAAGGCTTGAAAGTTTTCGATGGCATTGTCCTATTCTCTCTTTTAGGCGGCCTGCTCCGTGAAATCGATCTTCTGGCCCTGCTTCAAGGTGACGACGGCCTTTTTCCAGTCCGGCCTGTAGTTGCCCCCCCGGCCGAAACGGCGGAACTTCCCGCCCACGACCATGGTGCGCACGGCCTCCACTTGGACTTTGAAAAGCCGCTCTATGGCGCTCTTGATCTGGCCCTTGTTGGCGCCCAGGGAGGCCTCGAATACGTACTGGTTGTTTTTTTCCTTCATGATCGTGCTGCGCTCGGTCAAGAGGGGCCTGACGATCACTCCGTAAATATCTTGCTCTGTCATAATTGTTGTCTCATGTGGATCAATTCCAGCGCGCGCCCAGTTTCTCGAGGGCCTGCTGGGTCATCACCAATTTCCTGCAGTTGAGAACGGTGTAGGCATTGAGGTCCGCGGCCATCTGGATGGACACTCCCGGGATATTGCGCGCGGCCAAGGCCAGCTTCGGGTTCGGAGCGTCCAGCACCACCAAGGTCCTGCCTTGGCAGCCGAGCGTCTTGAGGAGCCTCGCCACGATCTTTGTTTTAGGCTCCTCAAGGGAAATGGCCTCGATGAAGATCATGCGGCCTTGACTGTGCTGCGAGGCCAGGGCGTGGGCCAAAGCGAGCTTCGCCTTCTGGCGCGGGAAGTCCAGGGCGGTCTTGCTGGAGCGGGGCCCGAAGGTCGTGCCTCCGTGCCGCCACAGCGGAGAACGGTTGGAGCCGGCGCGGGCGCGCCCGGTGTGCTTCTGCTTCCATGGCTTTTTTCCGCCGCCAGAGACTTCGCCGCGAGTCTTGGTGTGAGCCGTTCCCTGCCGTTGATTGGCGCGGTAAACGGTGACGTATTCGTGCAGGAACTCGCGCGAGGGCTTCTGTCCGAAAAGGACCTCCTTGAGCTCTATCTTCCCGACTTCCTCGCCTTTGACGTTCAATAATGGTGCTTGCATAGTTATTTCGCGGGGGCGGCTTTGCTCGGCTTCTTGCCGATGATGTTGCCCATCTTGTCCTTCTTCACCGCGAGCTTGGCCGCTTCGACCCGGAATTTCTTGGATTTGACTGTCTCGGAAATCGTGACCAGTCCCCCCCTGGGGCCGGGCACGGAGCCGTTGATGTAGATCAGGTTATGCTCCGGCTCGACCTTAATCACCTCGAGCTTCTGCATGGTAACCGCCTCGTGGCCCATGTGGCCGGCCATGCGCTGTCCCGGCAGCACCCGCCCGAGGGAGCGGCGGGAGGCCAACGAACCCGGGGAGCGCTGTTTGTCGGAGGCGCCGTGCGATCCGGGAAGTCCGCGGAAATTGTGCCGCTTCATGACGCCGGCGAAACCCCGGCCCTTGGAGATTCCCCGCACGTCCACGTAGTCGCCGATCTTGAATATCTGGTCGACCACGACTTCCTGCCCGGCCTCGACGCCCTTGGCATCGGAAACCCGGATCTCGCGAAGGAAGCGCCGGGGGGAGACTCCGGCCTTCTTGAACTGTCCCAGGACGGAATGGGGAACGCTCTTCTCCTTGGCTTCGCCGTAGGCAAGCTGGACAGCGCAGTAGCCGTCGCGGCTCTCGGCGGCCTTGACCCGCACCACAGGGCAGGGCCCGGCCTTGACCACGGTCACGTCGTAAAGCTGCCTATCCTTGGGGTGAAAGACCTGGGTCATGCCCACCTTCTCCCCGAGAATGCTCCGAAAGGTCGCGGGGGCGAGCTTGCGCCCGTCGCCTTCGGATTTAACCTCTGTTTTCGCCTGCTCTTCTGTCATAGCTTGATCTCGACATCCACTCCGGCCGGCAAATCCAGCTTCATGAGCTCGTCCACGGTTTTCGACGTGGTGCTGTTAAGCTCGATCAGCCTCTTGTGAATCCGCATCTCGAATTGCTCACGCGACTTCTTGTCAACGTGGGGAGAACGCAGCACCGTGTACTTCTTGATGTGAGTCGGCAGCAAAATGGGGCCCGAAACAACGGCCCCAGTGCGTTGCGCCGTCTCGACAATCTTGCCCACGCTCGCGTCCAAGACGCGATGGTCATAGGCGCGAAGGCGGATACGGATTCTCTGCTGCGGATTATTTTGTTCCATATATATTATACCTTATATTGACGGCTCCTTACGCGATAATGTCGCTGACGACGCCTGCGCCGACCGTGTGGCCGCCCTCGCGGACGGCGAAGCGCAGGCCCTTCTCCATGGCGATGGGGGCGATGAGTTCTACCTCTATGTCTATGTTGTCGCCTGGCATCACCATCTC
>JACRDN010000006.1 GCA_016218575.1 Elusimicrobiota bacterium | reverse complement strand
TGAGACGAGTTCGAGGAGCGAGGAGGGAGCATAGCGGTAGCTATGTGACCGACGAGCGACGATGAAATCGGCCAAGATCGGGCCTCCCCTTCCTTGGCAGTTTCGCTGCTTATCGCAGCGAAACTCTTGAGGGAGGGATCGCAGGATTTTGACTCCTGGCGTCGTTGTTCGTCGCTTACATAGCTTAAGCTATGCTCGCTCCTCACGCCTAGCCAGGAGTCAAAATCCTGCGGCCAAATGGCAAGATAATAATGGGACACTACACTAGTTAAAGTCTAATGCCTGCTCGAGAGAAGATAGAAAGCCAGGGCCAGGGCGGCGGCAAGCTCTATGGCGAGCTTGATGAGGCTTGTTCCTGCGTCGATGAACTTCATGGCCAGGAGCAGCCCCAGGGCTCCGGCCGCGAGCACGGGGACGGGCACGGGGTAGAGCGAGAGGAAATAAGCGGCGCCGGCGTAGACCGCCAAGCGCAGGAGAGACAGCATCAGAATGACTTCAAGGTCACGTGGATCTTGAGGAAGGGCTCCGAGAAGCCCTGCGGCAGCGGCGGGTAGGGGGCCCCGTCCTGCGCGGTCGAGAGCGCGGCCAAGTCGAAGGTCGCGTCCCCGGAGCTCGACTCGGTGCGAAGGTCCGCGATGCCCCCATCGGAGAGGATCGAGAAGACGACGAGGGCCTCTCCCGGATCCTTGGGCATGCGGCTCGACCATATCCGCCAAAGCGCGGCCCGGACCTGGGTAATGTACCACGGGTAGGGGAAGTTGGGCATGTCGGTGGCGATCCCGGCTTCCCCGGCCGGGCCCGCCTCCCCGGTCGCGGCCGCGGGCTGGCTCTGCGCGGATTCTTCTGCGGGCCGGGTCGGGGCCTGGTAGCCGCGCAGGAGGCTCGGCCTCGGCAAAGCCGCCGGGATCCTTCGCCGCGGCTTTGAAAACTCGTTGATCTCCGCTTGGGGGCCGAGCTTGGGGGACGCCGAGATCTCCGCCGCCGTGGTTTTGGCGGCGGTTTCCCCCCCCGTCGAGCTTAGGATGGCGGCCGTGGGGCCGACGAAATCGATGGTGTACACCGAGGAGGGGCGGCTGGAGGGCCTGAAGTTTACCAGAATCAGGAAGGCGCAGAGAAGAAGGCCGTGTAGGGCGAGAGAACCTCCGAGATAAGGCCTGAGGCCGCCCAGGAGATTATTCGGCATTGCCGGAGACGACCCCGATGCCGAGCTTGCCGACTCCGAGGCGCTTGGCCGCGTCGAGGACCGCCACAACTTTCTCCACGGCCACGCTGCGATCGGCCTGGACGAGTAAGGTCTTCTTGGCCGACTGCGGCAGGCGCAAGGTGAGCTCTTTCTCCAAGGAGGGCCATTTGACCACCGCGCCCTCCACCGTGAGCGCCCCGTTGCGGCTGATCTGCACCGTCACCGTGTTTTCGGCGGAGGCCGAGGTCCCGCTCTCGGCCTTGGGAAGCTTGACGGTGAGCTGGGACTGCACGAGTATCGGGGTGAGGACCATGAAAATGATGACGAGGATGAGCGCCACGTCGATGAGGGGGATGAGGTTGAGCTCGGCGATGGTGCGGCCGCGGGAGACCTTGCCGTTCAACTGCATGGGCTCTCTCAAGGCTTGGCTTTCTCGGCCAGGTGCTGGAGGATCTCCTCGGAAATCCAGCCCATTTCCTCGGCAAAGCGCGCCGAGTTCTGGTTGAAGTGGTTGTAGGCGGCCACGGCAGGAATGGCGACGAAAAGCCCGGCCGCGGTGCAGACCAGCGCTTCGGAGATGCCTATGGCCACGACTCCGGGCCCGGCCCCGGTCGCGCTGGCCAAATCATGGAAGGCGCGCATGACGCCGATCACGGTGCCGAAGAGGCCGATGAAGGGCGCTGTGCTCGCGATGGTCCCCAAGGTGGATAGGCGCGCCTGCAGCTGTGAGAAGGCCTTGTCGATGGCGCGCTGGGAATAGCGCTTGCGCTCTTCACGGTGAGTGGGGCCGATGAGGCTTGTGAGCACCACGGCGGAGGCCAGGCCCCTATAGGAGCGGCTCAAACTCACCGCGTCGGAGAGATTCCCCTCGTCTATGATCTTGCGCACCTTCCCGAGATAATCCTTGAGTCCCGTCAGGGACCGCCGGTAGAAGCGCCAGCGCTCCCATATGAGGGCGATGGAATAGACCGAGAGCAGAATGAGGGAGGCCAAGGGGGCTCCGCCCGAGGCCAATACTTCCTTGACGCCGACCTGGAAGCCCATATCGCTTGGCATTATGTCAAAATCAGCCGGCGATCCACAAGCCCGGTATTGCGGGAGGCGCAAGAGGCTGTTACACTCTGGCCATGGTTGTGGTGGCCGCGATCCTCGTGGGTTTGCCCTGGCCTCTGGCGGCGGCTCCCCTGTCCTTGGAGCCGCCCCCCGGCTGGCAGGACGTGACCGCGGAGCGCGGGGCCGCAGGGGTGGAGGCGGTGCTCAAGGGCCCGCAGGAGAGTTCCTTCGTCCTGGCCCGGACCGAGGGGGTGGACTGGGAGGACCGCGGCACGGTGAAGGCATTCCTGGTGGACGTCTTGAAAGGCCTCAACGAGCGCTCGGGCGGAGGGTTCACTTTGGCAAGCTCCGTGCTTACCGCGACTTTCGACAACGGGCTTACCGCCTACTACATCCGCGCCTACCAAAAGGGCGAGCCGCGCCTGATCCTGGCGCTCATTCGCTACCGGGGACTGGCCTTCTTGGGCAGCCTCATGAGCTCCGTGCCGGATACCATGCTTGGCTCCATCCTGGGCTCCTTGCAAGGAGGTGCTTCCGCGCGCGCCGAGCCCGCGGCAGGGCTGGTACAGAGCCTGGACGGCCAGTTTTCCTTCAAGCTCCCCCCGGATTTTAGCTCGCGGGAGCTCTTGGAGCGCGAAAAAAAGATGGGCTTCGTGCTTTCCCTGCGTGCTTGGGGCTCCGAGCTTATGATCATGAGGCTCATGGATGAGGGCACTCCCTTGCGCGAGCAGGCGGCCATAGTTCGCGCAACGGTCCTCGCGGCTCCCGGCGCGGTCGCCAGCTCCCTGTCCGGCCCGAGCCTAGGCGCCACCTCGGCCGGGCCGCGGATGGTTTACGCCTGGGTTCGGGTGAGAAGCGCCAAGGAGGGGCCGCAAGAGCAGTTCGCGGCCGGGTATCTCCCCTGGGGCTACTGGGGCTATTCCCTTCTCGCCAAGGGGCCGCGGGCTCTCGACCTCCTTCAGGAAAGCGTCAAGACGGTCGCCTTGGGGCCCTCGGCCCTGCCCAAGATCGTGGCGGACACTCCAGATGTTCCTTTAAAGGAAGAGTCCGTTCTTAAAGGGAAGGTCTTCGGGACGGCGGCGGTGATATTGGTTCTCGCCGTCTTGGCTTTGGCGCGGGCCTATTTCTTTGGAAAGTGGTTGTAGCGGAACTGCAGGAGGCCCAGGATGTCGTAGCCGCCTTTGTACTTCAAGAGGCCCACGTCGAAATTGAGCTTGAGGAAGTAGCCGACCTTGAAGTTGATCATGACGGGATTCAAGGCGGCCCCGTTGAACTTCATGAACTCCACGGCGAGGGGATACTGCGGCTTGGGTAGGAGCATGAAGCTCGCGAAGGGCACGCTGCGGCTCGAGACGACCTGGCCCCGGCGGCCCGCGTAGAAGCCCAGGGCGTCCGGGGTGAGGAACTCGGAGAATTGCGCGACCATGTCCCCCATCTGTCCCTGCATGAAGCCGACCGTTGTCCGGACCGGCCCGATTTTCTTGCTGGCCGCAAAATAAGCGCCGCTGAGGAGCTTGGTGGTCTTCTGCGAGGCGTTGACCGTGACCGTGGGATTGGGATCGTTGACCTTGGGCTGGGGCGAGTCGCGGAACAGCAAGCCCCCCTGGACTCCGGCGGCCACGGCCGGCCGCCAGGGCCCCTCGGACTGGACCTGCATCTTCCCGTCGGCCGTGAGCAGCCACACCCCGATGCGGTCGATGTAGTTGACGCTGCGCGGGGCGTTGGTAAATGAGTTCCGCCCGTATAGCCGGCCGATGACGTAGACGCCGTTGATGTCCAGGCCGAGGCCTGGGCTGCCGTATTTCCCCGCTCCGCGATACGCAGTGGGCGTAAAAATGACGCCCGAAATGGGGCTTGGAGGCGGCGCCGGCTTTTCCCCGATCGGGGCGGCCGCCGGCGCGGCTTTCTCCACCACATTGAAGACCAGGCGCGCGTGGCTAGTCGAGCTCACCACTCCGAAGAAATCCTGGGGGACCGGAGAGTCCGCTATGGCGTAGAGGGCGGGGGCGACCTTCTCGAACTTGCCCAAAGTCATCAGGCTCTCCGCGTCCAGGAGCACGTCGGTCTTGGTGTAGAGGGCGCCGTGCGAGGCACGCACCTTGTCGCGCCAGGAGTAATCCCCGGCGGGCCTCCCCGCGGACAAGAACAGGACCTCTCCGATGATCCAGGGGCCCCCTTCCAGGGAGAGGGGCTCTCCGAGGCCCGAAACGCTCGGGGTGGAGGGCGCTACGATTGGCTCCTGCGCCGCCGCGGGGGCGCAGGCCAGCCACGCGTGCAGGAGCAGACAAGCCAAGGCGCCGGCGGCGAGATCGTCGGCCACGATGCCCCAGCCTCCGGGCAGTTTCGCAAGCCTGCGGCATGGCGGGGGCTTTATGGTGTCGAAAACGCGAAATAGGACGAAAGCCAGTCCCAGGACCAGCGGGGTTCTAGGCAGGAAGGCGAGTGCCGTCCAGTAGCCTACCATTTCGTCGAGCACGATGCGGGGGTCGTCATGATTGCCCAGGGCCTTTTCGGCGAGGCCGCAGAGCCAGACCGAGAAGGGCAGAGCCGCCAGCATGAACAGCGCGTAAGCCCAGGGCCGCTCGGGAAGCGCTGCCGCCAGGAGCAGGCCCTCCAAAGTGCCGACGAACCCGGCCCCGGTTCCGAGCTTGGGGCGCAAGCCGCCCAGCCAGCGCACTGGAATGTAGCTTAAATAGAATCCGGTGGCAAGCGCGACGCTTAGCTCCACGATTTTTCCAGCATTTTGCGGGATTGCCGGAAATAGGAGAAGGCGGAGCTCCAGGCCGCGGCCACGCAGAGCACGGTCAAGTGGTAGGGCAGGCGCAGGACCCAGGCGGGAGGGCTTGGGAAGGACTCGAGGAAGACCAAAATCGCGAGCATTAATAGGACCGACACGCTCTGGATGCCCATTTTCCATTTTCCCCAGGCGTCGGCGGCCAGGACCTTTCCGTTGACTCCCGCCAGCACGCGCACGCCCCCGATCAAGAGTTCTCGGGCGATGATGAGGAACACCCCCCATGGGGGAATGGCCAGTTCCTGGGTCCTCATGAGGCCGATGAGCGCGCCCAGAACCAGGATTTTGTCCGCGATGGGGTCGGCCACCTTGCCGAAGGCGCTGACGGTCCCGGTCCGGCGCGCCACGTAGCCGTCCACCCAATCGGTGACGATCGCGGCCAAGAACAGGGCGAAGGCCGCCCAATGAGACGCCACGGACTTTTGCATCAGGGCCAGGAACATGGCCAAGGCCAACCCCATGCGCAGCATGGTCAGCTGGTTGGCCAGATTCATGGGAGGGGCTGGCTTAAGGCCTTGACGGGAGAGCCGTTGAGGGTGGCCTGGATGGCGTCCGGATCGGTGGCGCGCAAAGTTATGGTCTTCTGGGCGATCCACTGCTGGCGCGCGCCTCTAGGGGCCCGGCCCTCGAAGCGCGTGGCCCCGTCCACGGAAACCGAAAGCCAGACGTCGCGCCGGACAACGATCGAGAGTTCCGGCGGGGGCGGGCTCGTCACCGGGGCCAAGGCCGCGGGGAGTTCTAGGGGGCGCGGCGGCTCGGCGGCGTGCCGGCGCGAGAAGGTCCAAATGAGAAGTCCCGCGGCCGCCCCCAGGGCCGCGAGCCCGGCCAGGGGACGGGAGTCCGCCGCAGGCCGAGCCCCCGGCTGGGCTTGCGCGGGCTCCTCACTCTTTTTTTCCTGCTTCCAAAGGGCCGTGAAGTCCACTCCCAGGTAGTCGCAGTAGCTTTTCAGGAAAGCCCGAAGATAGGCTGGGGCTGGGAAATCCTCGAAGCGGTTGTGCTCGAGGGCCTCGAGATACCTTTTCCCGATGCGCGTTTCGTGGCTGATGGTGTCCAAGGACAGGCCCTTCTTGAGCCGAGCCTGCCGCAGGACGCCGCCCACGTCCCCCTCGAGCGTCGTAAGGGGCTGGGCGGGCATCACGCGCCACGGGCCATGGTCGGTGTCGGGCATCAGGGCGTTTTGAAATTGCGGAAAATTTCCGCGTTCTTCGGCGGGGAGAACTTGAAGCGCGTCTCCTTGTCCTTGATCTCGGGATTGAATATGACCCGCTGGAAGCGGGTCTCCACGCTCACATCCCCTGCCGTGAGCCGGGCCTCTCGGGGAAAGAAATCCTCGGAGTCGAGGAGCAGGCTCAGCTCGAAGGCGTTCTTGTCGCCCCGGGGCTTGAGGATGAGTTCGAGCTCCCTCTCCCCTAGGCTGGTCTCGTATTTTTTCGCTAAATCCGCGTAGCGGCCGAAGTCCAGGATGGCTTGGGTCAGCGGCTCGGATTTTTTCCAGTCCTCGTAACGGGTCTGGATCGCCTGTTTGGTGGCCGGCCTCCAGAACCATAGCCAGGTCCCGTCGCAGACCACGGTCTGCCTCTCCGGCTTCTCATGCTCGATGCGCAGAAGGTTGGGCTTCATGAACTCAATGGTGCCCTCCACGGCTTGGGGATCCTTGGAGTAAGGAGAGCGTACGATCTGGCTGAAATGGGCCGACAGCGATGTGGTCTTGCGGTCCCTCTCCTCCAGGCGCTCCAGGACCAACGGAAGTGCCGCGGGGGCGGGCGCCCGCGCGGCCCGGGCCGGGCCTATCAAGCCGAGGATGAGCGCTAAGGCCATCATTTGCGTATATTATACGTCCTTTCGGTCGATGGGAACCTGGGGGAAATGCTTGTGCAGGTAATCCTCGATCAAGTCGAAATGGATTTCCCAGCGGTTGGAGCCCTCCGGCTTGTGGATCATTTCCTTGACTTCCAGGAGGCTCAAGAGATTCGTGGCCCTGGCCGAGGAGCCGAACTGGGACTTGAGCAGATCCTGGGAGACGCGCCGGCGCTCCAGGACCAGCTTCAAGGCCTGGGAAAATTCGAGAGGCTCCACCCCGAAGGATGAGAGATCCGCCTCGGCCGCCTTGGCCATGGTCTCGAGCGTGGGGTAGTCGGGCTTGCCCTGGGCGCGCAGGTGCCCGGCGATTTTCGAGATCTCCTCCTCGCTGACGTACGCCCCTTGGCAGCGCTCTGGCTTCTGAGCTCCGGCCGCCAGGTACAGGAGGTCTCCCTTGCCCTGCAGGGACTCGGCTCCCATGCAGTCGAGGATGACCTTGGAGTCGACCTTCGAGATCACCTGGAGGGCGATGCGGCAGGGAAGATTCGCCTTGATGACCCCGGTGATGACGTCCACCGAGGGCCGCTGGGTGGCTAGGACGAGGTGAATGCCGACGGCCCGGGCCATCTGGGTCAGGCGCTGAATGGAGTCCTCCACGCTGTCCTGGGCCACAAGCATCAGGTCGGCCAGCTCGTCTATCACCACGACGATGAAGAATTCGCGCGGCTGTCCCCTCTTGTCTGCCTCCTTGTTGTAGGAGTCTATGTTGCGCACCCCGAAGAGCTGGAATCTCTCGTAGCGCCTCTCCATGAGCTTGACCAAAGCCAGCAGGGACTTGGACGCGTCCTTGGGGTTGGTCACCACCCCCACCTTGTCGGCCGGGGAGGTCGGGTCGAAAAGGTGCGGGATTCCATCGTAGAAGGTGAGCTCGAGGCGCTTGGGGTCGATGAGCAGGAACTTGACCTCGTCCGGCCTGGCCCGAAACAGGATGGACAGGATCAAGGAGTGGATCGTGACGGACTTTCCGCTGTTGGTGGCCCCCGCGATGAGGACGTGGGGCATCTTCTGCAAATCCGCGGCCTTGGGCTCTCCGGAGGAGCTGAGGCCCAGCGCGAAGGAGAGCAGCGGCGCCTGCGCGGGCAGAGCCTGGCTTTCCAGAATCTCGCGCAGGACCACCAAGGCGGGCCGGGCGTTGGGAATTTCCACTCCCACCGCGGCCTTGCCCGGGATCGGGGCGATGATGCGGATGCCGCGGGCCTTCAGGGCCAGGGCGATGTCGTTTTCGAGGGCTACGATCGAGCTCACCTTGACGCCCGGAGCGGGAGCCAATTCGTAGCGGGTGATGACGGGGCCGGGGGCCACTCCCGTCACCTTGGCCTCGACCCCGAAGCTCCTTAGGGTCCGTTCCAAATCGCCGATGGCCGCGCCGATCTCGCTTTCCAAGGGCTTGCCGCGGTCCTTGGCGGGCGGCGGCGAATTGAGTAGGCCGAAAGGAGGCGGCTCGTAGGAGCCCGCAGCGGGCGAGCCCTCCGAGGGGCGGGCCTTTGGAGCAGGAGTATGGGGCGGCGGTTTCGGAACGTGGATGATGGGAGGCGACGCAAGCGGGGCGGCGTACCCGGCAGGGTCACCGTGTCGGACTTCCTCGGGAGCGGCGTTGGAGTCCGGAGCGGCCGTGGCTTGCGCCAACTGGGAGCAGAGGGCTTCTCGGGACCTTTTCCAATCGCGGAAATCTTGAACCACGATTTGCAGGGCCTTGGTCGCCCAATGCGACCAACGCACGCCGAAAAGAACCTGGAGGCTGAAAAGGAACGAGGCCAGGCTCAAGGCCAAGGCGCCGAATCCCCCCAAGGCCAGGGCCAGGCGGGCCTCAAGCCCCAAGCCCAGGATTCCCCCGGCGTTCTGGGGGTTCAAATCCAGCCATTGGGCCAGCAATGCCAGGAGAGAGGAGGAGGCTCCCAGGCACAGCAGACCAGCTGCCGCCGCGATGGTCCAGCCAGAGGCCTTCTTGCTCTTTAAGTAGCCCGCGAGCCCCTTGATGAGGAGCAGCGGCAGAAGGTAGGCGCCTAGACCCAAGGAAAGGAAGAGCCGCTCGGACGTCCACGCTCCCACCGCGCCGGAGAGGCTCGGGAACAGCAGAAGCCAGGAGAGGTAAAGGGTTCCGGCCAGCCCTACGATCCAGCGCGCCGCCAAAATCCAGAGCGAGCCCTTCTTGGAGCCCTTCTGGCCCTTGGCGTACGCGCGGCGCGGCTCACGCCCCATGGCCGTCAAAGACGCTGGACGAAGAACAGATCCTGTCCGGATTTGACCGGCTTGCCGTTCTCCAGGCAGGCCTTGAGTATCACGCAGGGAAAGTCCGCCTTGATTTCGTTGAAGACTTTCATGGCTTCGATCATGCAGAGGACTTGGCCCGCCGAGACTTTCTCCCCGTCCTTGACGAACGGCGGGCTCGAGGGAGAGGCGGCGCGGTAAAAAATTCCCATCATCGAGGCTTTGACGGCGGCGGCCCCCGGCGGCGGACCCATGGCGGCCAGCGCATTTCCCGAGGGCCCGCCATGGCCGGCCGCTCCCGCGGACGGGCCCGGCGCTATGCCCGCCATGGGGACCGGAACGGGGATGGGCGCTGGGGAGGCGGCCCTGCGCCTTACCAGGCGGACATGGGTCCCGGGGTCGTCGAGCTCCAGGGTTTCCAGGTTGTGCTCGACCATGAAGTCATAGAGCCCCTTGAGCTTGGGAAGAGCCCCGTCCTTGGCCATGGCGCTTATTTGCGGCCGTGTCCCCCGCGATGATGAGGCCTGGTCTCCTCGCGCCTAGGGTGGGGCTGGGAGCCGTTGCCCTCCGAGCCCGGGGAGATCACGGCTTTGCGCGAAAGGCGTATCTTGCCGTCGTTATCGACCTCGAGGACCTTGACCTCGACTTCGTCCCCTTCCTTGAGGACGTCCTCGACCCGGCGCACTCGGTTGACGTCTATTTGCGAGATGTGGAGAAGGCCTTCTTTGCCTGGGAAAATCTCGACGAAGGCCCCGAACTCCTTGATGGAAACTACGTGGCCCTTGTAGATCTTCCCGACCTCCGCCTCCATGGTAAGGGCCTCGACCTCGGCCTTGGCCTGTTCGCAGCCCAAGGCGTCGACTCCGGCTATGTAGACCGCGCCGTCGTCCTCCACGTCCACCTGGACTCCGTAGGTCTCGATGAGCCGGCGGATGTTCTTGCCGCCGGGACCGATCAAGGCTCCAATCTTGTCCACGGGGATTTGCAGGCGCATGAGGCGCGGAGCGTAGGGCGAGAGCTGCTTGCGCGGCTCGGGCAAGGCCGCGTTCATCTTGTCGAGGATGAAGAGGCGGCCCTTCTTGGCCTGCTCCAAGGCCTCCTTTAGGATCTTAATGGAAAGGCCTTCCACCTTCATGTCCATCTGAAAGCCCGTGATTCCCTTGGTGGTTCCGGCGACCTTGAAGTCCATGTCTCCGTTGTGGTCCTCGATGCCGGCGATGTCGGTCAGGATGGCGTGGCGATTCCCCTCAAGAATGAGGCCCATGGCGATGCCGGCGCAAGCGGCCTTCATGGGCACTCCGGCGTCGAACAGGGCCAGGGAGCCTCCGCAGACCGAGGCCATGGAGGAGGAGCCGTTGGACTCCAGGATGTCGGAGACTAGCCGTATCGTGTAGGGAAACTCTTCTTCTGAAGGAAGAAGCTCGGCCAAGGAGCGCCGAGCGAGAGCCCCGTGTCCGATTTCCCGCCGGCCGGGGCCGCGCTCGGGGCGGTACTCGCCCACGGAGAAGCCCGGGAAATTATAGTGGAGCAGGAAGCGCTCCTTGTACTCCCCTTGGAGCTCGTCCATGATCTGCATGTCGCTGGGGCTGCCCAAGGTCGCGGCGACCAAGGCCTGGGTCTGCCCCCGCGTGAAGAGGACCGAGCCGTGCAGGCGGGGCAGAACCGGGAGTTGGATGCTGATGGGCCGGATCTCGTCGAACTTTCGGCCATCGGCTCTCAGGTTCTCTGAGACGGTCATCTCCCGGCTTTCCTCATAGAGGATGTCCTCGATGATGGAGGAGGCGTGCGCGGCGCCTTCGCTCAAGGCCGGGTCGGCCTTGCCGGCTTCCGCCAGTTCCTTTTTCAGCGAGTCCTTCAAGGTGTCCACTGCCTCGTCGAGGCTGGCCTTGTCGAGCTTCGAATGCAGGGCCTTGCGGATCGGCTCCAGGGCCTTCAAGGTCACGTAGTCGACCACGGCCTTAGGCTTCTCCGGCTCGGAAACCTGGCGCTTGATGATCTTTCGCCCGGCGGCCTCCGAGGCCTGCATGAGCTTGAGTTGGAGCTCGCAGAGCTTGTCTATGGCTTGGGAGGCGATGTCGAGGGCCTCCACGAAGGTTTCCTCGGAGACCTCGGAGGCGCTTCCCTCCACCATCAAGAGAGCTCCCTTCTTGCCCGCCACCACGAGCTCGAGCTCGGAGGATTCCCGCTCCTCGAAAGTCGGGAAAAGGACGAAGGCTCCGTTGACTCGGCTGATGCGCACCGCGGCCACGGGACCGTTCCATGGGATCTCGGAAAGCATGAGCGCTGCGGAGCCCCCGGTGATGGCCAGGACGTCGGAGTCGTTCTGGAGGTCGGAGGAGATGACCACGGTCTGGACCATGGTCTCGTAATTCCAGCCCGACGGGAAGAGGGGCCTTAGAGGCCGGTCCACGAGGCGAGAGGACAGAATCTCCTTCTCGCGCGGGCGGTTCTCCCGCTTGAAGAACCCTCCAGGGATCCTGCCGGCCGCGTAGGTCCTCTCGCGGTAGTCGGAGGTCAGCGGGATGAAGTTCACTTCTTTGGGCGTGCTGCTCGCGGCCACGGCCGAAAGCGTCACGGTCTCGCCCAAGTGGGTGGTCACCGAGCCCGAGGCCTGCTTGGCCATCGTGCCGGTCTGCAAAAGGAGAGTCTTTCCGCCTACAGTTTCCTGTAGGCAGATCTTTTGGATCTGATCTGCCATGGTTATTTCCTCAGGTCTAGAGATTTAAGGATGCTGCCGTAGGCGTTCAGATCTCGTCTCTTAAGGTAAGAGAGAAGGCGCCGCCGCTGGCCCACCAGGCCCAGCAAACCCATTTGAGAGGAGTAATCCTTTTTGTGGGTTTTGAGATGGGAAGAGAGTCCCTTGATCCGCTCCGTCAAAAGGGCCACTTGCACCGCGGGGCTTCCGGTGTCTCCGGCCTGCGGCGCGAATTTCTTGATTATTTCAGTCCTATTTTCCTTGGTTATCATGGGGTTATTATATTAATTCAGACTCCTCAAGTCAAACGCGGGGCTCGAGCAGGCCGCAGACCGCGGCGATGAGCTTGGCGGGCTCGACGGGCTTGGAGAGGTACACTTGGAATCCCTCGGCCAAGGCGCGCTGGGCGTCCTCATCCTTGGCCAGCGCCGTGAGGGCCAGGGCCATGATCCTTCCGCCCCGGGAGGCCTCGAGCGCGCGGATTTTTCGGATAAGGCTGTAGCCGTCCTCGTGGGGCATGGCGATGTCTGAGATCAGCGCCTCCGGCCTTTCCCGCGTCAGTAGCTCGAGGGCTTCCCGCGCGGAGCCGGCCGTCAGAACCTCGGCCCCGCACTGCTTGAGAATCATCGAGAAAAGCCTGAGAGAATCCGGCTCGTCGTCCACGACCATGATCTTGCGCCTCTTGAGGGTGTGGTCGAGGTTGAGCGGCGGGCTTGCCGAGGCCTCCCGGGCGGCGCTGGCCTTGAGCTGAGCGGAGCCCGCCTTGAGCAACGGCAGCTTGACGGTGAACGTGGCCCCCCCTCCCCGGCCGGGGCTTGCGGCCTCGATGCTGCCTTTGTGGAGTTCGACCAAGTGCTTGACGATCGAAAGCCCAATGCCCAGCCCTCGATGCTCGCGCGTGAGCGAGCTCTCGGCCTGGCGGAACGGTTCGAAAATTTGGGGCAGGAAGCCGGGGTCGATGCCGATCCCGCTGTCCTCGACGCGCGCGCAGGCCCGGTCTTCTTCCTGCCAGAGGCGCGCGACGACGCGCCCTCCCTCGTTGTTGAACTTGATGGCGTTGACGAGGAGATTCCAGAATATCTGCTGGAGTCTCGCCGCGTCCCCGGCCGCCCGGGGCTCTGACTCGACGCGCATCTCCAACGTCACGCGCCGCGCCTCGGCCATGGCCCGCACGGTTTCCAGGGCGGATTGCAGGCAGGCCTTGAGCTCCAGGGCCTCCGGCTCTATGTGGGTCTTGCCGGTGACGATGCTGGAGATGTCGAGAAGGTCCTCGATGATCTGGGACTGCAGCTGCATGTTGCGTTCGATGATGTTCATGGCCCTTTCGGAGTCCTTCGGTGAGAGCTCTCCCGAGCGCAGGAGCTTCATCCAGCCCATGATCGCGGTCATGGGAGTGCGCAGCTCGTGGGAGACGACGGCCAGGAAGTCGTCCTTGGCGCGGCTGGCGGCTTCCGCCTCCGTGCGGGCGATTTGCTCGAGCTTGAGGAGCCTCCCGTGATCCTCCTCGGCCTGCTTGCGCTGGGTGGCGTCCCTTACCACGCACACCAATCCCCCTCCCTCGATGCGTGTCAGCGAGATTTCCTGGGGGAACAGGGTCGAGTCCTTCTTTCGCCCAGCGGCCTCTCCGTGCCAGTGGCCTTGATTCTTGACGGCCGGCATGATCTCGGCGGCCAGGCGCTTGAGGTCCTCCTCGCCGCAAAGCCTATGCCAAGATTTGCCCAGGAGCTCGCTGGCCCGCTCATAGCCGTAGATCGCCGCGTAGGCGTCGTTCAAATAGACGACGCGCCCGCTGTCGGCGATGATGGCGATGCCATCCATCGAGGCCTTCATCGCCGCGGCTTGGCGGCGCAAGAGCTGCTCGGCCTTGACTCGCTCGGTGATCTCGGTCGAAATCCCGATGACGCCTCCGCGCCGGCTCTTTGAATCGCGGTGCGGATAATAGCGGGTCTCGTAAATCACGCCCTTGTACTCCATGGCGGCGGTGAAATCCTCGCCTTTGAGCGCGCGCCGGACTTGGGCCAGGATCAGGGGATAGTCTCGGCAGAGCTCGAAGATGGATTGGCCGGCAAGTTCGCCGGACTTAAATCCCAGGCTTTCGAGGCCCTTGCCCTCGCACAAGGTGATGACGCCGTCTAGGTCTATGAGCCAGAGGATGATCGGGGAGTTCTCGACTATGGCGCGAAGCCGCTGGCGGGTTCCTTGGAGGGCCTCGCGCATGGAGGCGCTATTCTTGCGCTTGGGCATTGAGTTCGCTCAGCAATAAGTGGAGGGCCGCGCCGGCCGCCCTTTGGCGTATGGTTTCCCTTTCTCCAGACAGGGACAGCTTCCAGGCGCGGGAGTGCTTGCCCTTCCCCTCGCCTCCGCAGAGCCCGACGAAGACGAGGCCGATCGGTTTATCGGGCGTGCCGCCGCCGGGGCCCGCGATGCCCGTGATCGACAGCCCCCAAGAGGCCCGGGCCATGCGCCGGACCGACTCCGCCATCTCCCGCGCGCAGGCGCTCGAGACCGTGCCGCGTCTGGCCAAAGTTTCCGGGCGGACCCCGAGGAGTCGCGTCTTGAGCTCGTTGGAGTAAGCCACGATTCCTCCAAGGAAATAGGATGAGCTCCCCGCCGTCGAGGTGAGCCGCGCCCCCAAGAGGCCGCCGGTGCAGGATTCCGCCGTCGCCAAGGTTTGGCCCCTCCTCTTAAGCAGGCGGCCCACGGTGGATTCCAAGGTCTCGGAACCTTCCGCGAAGATGCGGGGGCCGACCGCCGCGTAAAGGCCTTGCCTTATGCGCTCCAGGAGTTTCCGGCTGAGGCCGGGCGTCGCGGCAGTGGTCGTGGCGTGGAAATCCACCTGGCCCGCCGAGGCCAAGATGGTGAAGGCCTCCCCTGGACGGGGATTCTTCGTGAGAAACGCCAGGCGCTGGTCGGCCACGGATTCGGGAAGGCCGGAGAGGTGCGCGACCAAGTGGCGCGCGAAAATGCCCCGCCCGTAGGTCTTGCGCAGGAAGCCGAGCACCCTCGATTCGAACATGGGCGAAAGCTCGGCAAAGGGGCCGGGCATCAAAGCCACGGCCTGGGGCCACGGCATCTTTTCCCTCGGGACGGCCAGCAGCTGCCCTGGAGCCGAGCCGGTCCCGTTGGGGAGAACCTCGGCTCCCTCGATGACGTAGGCCTGGCGCCGGTTTTCCCGGGGTGCTGCCATGCGGTGGCGGCGGAATTTTTTCCTGATTTCCGAGTAAAGGGCGGGCCGGTAGACGAGTTTTCGTCCTAGGGCCTCCGCCGCGGCCTGGCGCGTCACGTCATCGAATGTCGGGCCCAAGCCTCCGCAGAGGAGCAGGGCGTCGCAGCGCTTGAGGCAGGCCCTGATCTCCTCGCGCAAGCTCGGCAAGTCATCCGGCAAAGTCGAGGCCTTGGAAAGTTCTAGCCCAGCGGATTTGAGCCGGAGGCTTATGTAGCTTTGGTGCGTGTTCAAATGCCCGTTCAGGAGTTCGGAACCCACGCAAATCAGCTCCAGGCGGGGCCTGTTCATGAGTCCAAGGTAGCATTTTCAATAAAATTTGTCTGCGGCGCCATTATTTGCTAAAATGAAAGTTGATGCCAAAAGGGACTCTGGCCGTGATCTCGGCTCCCTCCGGGACGGGTAAATCCACCATCGCCCGCAAACTGCTTCAGAAGCGCAAGGATCTTCGCTGCTCGGTCTCATGCACGACCCGCTCCCCTAGGCACGGGGAGCGGCACGGCAAGCATTATTTCTTTCTGACCCGGGAGGAGTTCAAGAAGAAGATCCAGGGCAACTACTTCCTCGAGTGGGCTATGGTCCACGACGAGTACTACGGCACTCCCCGGCAATTCATAGAGGCGCAGATCAAGGCCGGACACCAAGTCCTGCTCGCCATCGATGTTCAGGGCGCGGCCGCCGTCCGCAGAAAGATCCCGGACTCGATCCTGGTGTTCCTAGCCCCTCCCTCCCTGGAGTCTCTCAGGGACCGCTTGGCGGCGCGGCGGGAGGACGCGGAGTCGGCGAGCAAGAGGCTGGCCAACTCCAGGGGCGAGCTTGCCGCGGTCAAGGAGTTCGATTATTTCGTGATCAACGACAATCTCGAACAGGCGGTGGCGCAGGTCGAGAGCATCCTGACGGCGGAAAGCCTCAAGGTCAGCCGCCAGGAATTTCCGGATTTCGTGACGGCAGGGTCCCGGCTTTGACCCCAACGGAGGAACGATGAGCAAGAAGGAAAACGCGGCCAAGGCGCACAAGGAGCCCAAGCCGGTCGAAGAGATCATCCTGAACTACCAAGGCGAGAAGTACGCGGCCATTCCCTTGGCGGCCCAATGGGCCAAGGTTCTCCGGCGCAAGGAAGAGAATCGCCATCTGACTTCCAACGAGCTGTTGGATTTGTCCTTGAGGGATGTCCTGGGCGGCGAGGTGGACTGGAAGGATCTCAAGAAGGCCATGGCCAGCGCCCCCGCCGAGGCCTCCGAGGCTCCTAATGGGGTCGAGGCCAAGTCCAAGAACTGAGAGTCCCACGGCCTTGCCGAAATCCCCCCTTCGCGTTGTCCTGGGCGTGACGGGCAGCATCGCGGCCTACAAATCCGCCGAAATAGCGCGGGGCCTGGTCAAGCGCGGCTGCCAAGTGCGCTGCGTGCTGACTCCGGGAGGCGCGCAGTTCATCACTCCCATGACTTTGGCAGCGCTCTCGCGCAATCCGGTGGCTCAGAATATGCATGATCCCGCCTTGTGGGACATGGCGCATCTTTCCCTGGCCAGCTGGGCGGACCGGGTCGTGGTGGCGCCCGCCTCGGCGGATTTCATGGCGCGCCTGGCCTGCGGCCGCGCCGAGGGCCTTTTGGACGGCTTGATCCTGGCCACGAGGGCTCCGGTGGCGGTTTGCCCCGCCATGGACGAGGAGATGTGGACCCACCCCGCGACCCAAGAGAATCTGCGCCGGATCAAGAAGTTCGGCTATCGGGTCTGGGGGCCCGGCAAAGGCGAGTTGGCCAGTGGCAAGAGCGGCTGGGGTCGGCTCCTGGAGCCCGTGGAAATAGTCGCGCGCGCCTGCCGGCGCTGAGATGCGCGGGCTGCGCCTTCTCATCACCTCCGGTCCCACCCGTGAATTCCTCGATCCCATCCGCTTCATGACCAACGCCTCCTCCGGGAGGATGGGCTGGGCCTTGGCGCGCCAGGCGATAAAACGTGGCGCGCGCGTGACGGTGGTGAGCGGGCCTTCTTGCGTTCCCGCGCCCAAGGGGGTCGAGGTGGTTCGCGTTCTCACGGGCCTTGATATGCTCAGGGAGGTTTTGGCGCGCCTGCCCGGAGCGGATTTGGTCATAGGAGCCGCGGCGGTGTCGGACTGGAGGTTCGCCGCGCGCCGTGCCCATAAGATCAAGCGGGGCCCGGAGCCCCTGCGTTTGACTTTGATCCCGAATCCAGATATCATCAAAGCGGTGGCGGGCCGCAAGTCTTCTCAGGGCCGCCCGATCGTGGTTGGCTTTGCCCTCCAGACGCGCGCGGGTCTGGAGGCGGCTCGAGAGAAGATGAGGCGCAAGGGCCTAGACCTTGTCGTGTTTAACGGCCCTTCCTCCTTGGGAGGAGACAGGTCCAAAGCCTCGATTCTGAGGCGAGACGGCTGGGTCCGGTCCCTGCCAGAACAATCCAAGGACGCCCTGGCCCGGGCTATTTTAGCGGCGGCGGAGGTTTTGCTGTGAAGGACGAATTACTGGAGCTGAGCCGTTCCCTCAAGAAACGTGCCGCGCTGGCCGACGAGTCCGACATAAGCCCTGGCCCGGCGCCGGCTCCTTCGGACCGGGCCGCGGCCCTGGAGGCCTTGGCCGCGCGCGTCCAAGCCTGCCGGGGATGCCCCCTGGGCTCGCAGAGGATACAGGCCGTGCCCGGGGTGGGCTCTGCCGAGGCGCGCGTCATCTTCATCGGGGAAGGACCTGGGTTTTCCGAGGACCACCGGGGCGAGCCGTTCGTGGGGAGATCGGGCCAACTCTTGGACAAGATACTGGCCGCCATAGGGCTTTCGCGCCGGACGGTCTTTATCGCCAACGTGGTCAAGTGCCATCCTATGAAGGACCCTTCCGATCCCGAGGCCCGCGGCAACGACCGCCCGCCGAGCCCCGAGGAGATGGCGGCCTGCCGCCCCTATCTCGACGAGCAAATCCGAGTCATCTCTCCGCGAGTGCTGGTGACCTTGGGCGCGGTGGCCGCGCGGGCCATTCTGGGCGGCGAGATCCAGATCACGAAGATCCGCGGGCAATGGCAGTCTTATCTGCCGCAGGGCGCGCCGACCGCGATCAAGCTTTTGCCCACCTTCCATCCGGCCGCGCTCCTGCGCAATCCCGAACTCAAAAAGGACGTTTGGACCGACATGAAAAGCCTGAAGCAGGAGCTGGAGCTGTCGTGAAGCCCTCCAAGGTCCGCGGATTCTTCAGGGACGACTCCGCGGCCGACGAGAAGCTGTTTTCCTATTTCAAATATTTCATGGACGACAAGGGCGTGGCCTCGGTGACTCCCAGCAGCAAATACCTGGCCGCCAGAGTCATCAGGGCCATGGACTTGAAGAGTCCCGGCCCCGTGGTTATCGAGTACGGGGCGGCGGACGGGGTCCTGACCAAGAAAATACTGGATAACCTTCCCGCGGGCGGCTCCATGCTTGCCATCGAACTCAACCGGAGTCTTTTCGCCTCCTTGAAGCGTCTCTCGGACCCCAGGCTCAAGACCTGCCAGGGCGACGTGCGCGGCATCGAGGCCATCGCCAGGCGCTTCGGCGTCGCGCGCGCCGACGTGATCGTTTCCGGCATCCCATTCGCCTTCCTCTCCGGCAGGGGGCGCCACGAGTTCCTGGTCAAGACCGCCGAGCTCTTGAAGCCCGGCGGGCGCTTCGTGGCTTATCAGGTGACAACCCACCTCATCCCCCTTCTCAAGGATTATTTCAAGCGGGTCAAGACCGAGTTCGAGATCCGAAATATTCCGCCCCATTTCGTCTTCACCGCCTTCAAATAGACGATTATGCGCATCGCCGAGGTCGCGTTTCCGGTTCCCCTTCACCGAGGCTTTCATTACCAGGTCCCAGAGGACCTTCCCGTGAGCCCCGGGATGCGGGTGCGAGCCCCCTTCGGGCCCCGGCGAGCCGTGGGGACCGTTCTTTGCGTTTTCGAGGGGGAGCCGGAGAGGAAGCTCAAGGCGCTCGAGGCCTCGCTCGAGGCCGAGCCCGCGCTCACCCCCGAGCTCTTGGAGGCGGCCGTTTGGATTTCGCGGCGCTACGCCGCTCCTATCGGGGAGTGCGTCAAGGCCGTTCTGCCGAGTTTCATCAAGCAGCCCTTGCCGGGAGGCGCTCTTTCTTTCCCGGCGGTCCGGGAATCAGCCGGGAAGGGCTTCACGCTCACCGCCAGTCAAAGCCGGGCTCTCGACTCTCTTGCAGAAAGGCTCAAGGAAAGAAAACCCCATGTTTCACTGCTCTACGGGGTGCCGGCCTCGGGCAAGACCGAGGTTTATCTGCGTCTCATACGCCAGGCCGTTTCCCGGCAGGGCCAGGTCCTGTTCCTTCTTCCCGAGATAGCCCTCACTGCCCCTTTTTTCGGGGAATTCCAAGCCGCCCTCGAGGTCCCCGTGGTGCTCTGGCACAGCGAGATTCCCGTGCGCCAACGCCGCCAGGCCTGGTGGGGTTTGAGGATGGGCCAAGTCCGAGTCGTGGTCGGGGCCCGCTCGGCCTGCCTCCTGCCCTTCCAGGACCTGCGCCTGGTGGTCATCGATGAGGAGCAGGACGAGTCGTTCAAGCAGGAAGGGCAGTCCCCCCTGTATCACGCCCGAGAGGTGGCCATCGAGAGAGCCAGGCGTTTCGCAGCGCTCGCCGTTCTCGGCTCGGCCACTCCCTCCCTTGAGAGCTGGGAGCGCGCGCGGCGGGGCGATTGGGAGCTCCTGCCCATGCCCGAGCGCGTTTCCGGAGTGCCCCGTCCCGCCGTCCAGGTCGTGGCCAAGCCCAAGGCGGGCTGCCTTTCCGAGGAGCTTGTGGAGAAGATCAAGGAGCGCCTCAAGAACCGCGAGCAGTCCATCCTTCTGGTCAACCGCCGGGGCTTTTCCACCTTGGTCATGTGCGGCAAGTGCGGGTGGGTCGACCGCTGCTCCTCCTGCGGGGTGGCCAAGATCCAGCACCAGAATCCCGAGGGAGGCTATTGGCTCGTCTGCCACCACTGCAGCCGCAAGTCCGACTTCCGCGCGGAATGCTCGCGGTGCAAGGCCCAGGCCCTGCGCGTCTCGGGAGTCGGGACCCAGAAGGTCGTGGCCGAACTCAAGGCGCGCCTGCCAGGGACCCGGGTTCTGCGCATGGACCGCGACACCGTCTCTAAGGAGGGTTCGGCGGAGTCTCGCCTCTACGAGCGCTTCAAGGCGGGAGAGGCCGACATCCTCGTCGGCACCAAGCTCGTGGCCAAGAGTTTCCATTTTCCGGAGGTGACCTTGGTGGGCGTGGTGGACGCCGACACCATGATCCACATGCCCGACTTCAGGGCCTCCGAGAGGACCATGCAGCTCTTAGCCCAAGTGGCCGGCCGCTCGGGCCGCGCCGAGAAGAAGGGAGAGGTGCTCCTGCAAACCCTCGAGCCCGACCATATCGCCATTCTCGGAACGCTCAACGGGGATTACGCGGCTTTCGCGGAAGCGGAGCTGGGCTCGCGCCGAGAGTTGGGTTATCCCCCGTTTTCGATTTTGCTCAGGGCCCTCTGGAGCGGCGCCCGGCAAGAGGATGTCGAGCAGGCGGCACGGGACTGCGCCAGAAGGCTGCGCGATGAGCTGGGGCTTGGCGAACGGGTCCTTGGCCCGGCTCCCGCGGTGGTGCGTCTGGCCTTGGGCAAGTTTCGCTTCCACATCCTGCTCAAGCTGTCGGAGGCGGAGCTGGGTCGGGCCCTGGCTTGGCTTGGGGCCTATCCCGCTCCCACTGGGTCCAAGCTCAGGCTGAACGTGGACCCCTACGATTTATTTTAGGTAGAATCCCCTCCATGACCGAGCATAGCGCAGGAAATGGTTGCTCCATGCGGAGCAGGTAAGGCAACCATGGATCCGGCAGTTCATCTCAAGCGCGGCTGCGTTTCTCTGGCGAGCGAGGAGGAGCTCGATCGCAAGCTTTCCCTGGGAAGGCCCCTGCGCGTCAAGCTGGGCGTGGACCCGACCTCCGCCGATCTGCATTTGGGCCACAGCGTGGTGCTCATGAAGCTTCGCGCCTTCCAGGATTTAGGCCACGTCGCCGTCCTCATCATAGGAGACTTTACCGCCCTCATCGGCGATCCCTCCGGCCGCGACTCCACCCGGCCGACTTTGAGCCCGGAGCGAATTGCCGCCAACGCCGCGACTTACCAGGAGCAGGCTTTCAAGATCCTGGACTCCAGGAGGACCGAGATCCACTTCAACGCGGCTTGGCTCAAGCCCTTCGTGCAGGGCCGGCTTTTGGAGGTCCTGAAGCGACACACGGTCCAGCAGATACTGGCCCGGGAGGATTTCAAGGAACGCCTGAGGGCCAACTCGCCCTTGACCATGCTGGAGACCTTGTATCCCATTTTCCAAGGCTACGACTCAATTGCGGTTCGCGCCGACGTGGAGCTTGGGGGCAACGACCAGCTGACCAATCTCCTCATGGGGCGGCGCATGCAGGGCGACGAGGGCCAGGAGCCGCAGGTGGCGATGACCCTTCCCCTGCTGGTGGGCTTGGACGGCGTCAAGAAAATGTCCAAGTCCTACGGCAACGCGATCTCATTGAATGATCCCCCCCGGGATATGTTCGGCAAGCTCATGAAGATATCCGACGAGCTGATGATTTCTTACTACGAGCTCCTGACCAACGAAGACGTCGAGAGCGTCAGGAAGCGCCATCCCATGGAGGCCAAGAAAGGTCTGGCCGAGGCGCTTACGGCCAGGTTCCACGGTCCCGAGGCCGGCAGGCGGGAGAGGGAATTCTTCGAGGCGACGTTCTCCAGGCGGGAAATCCCCACCGATGCCGTCAAAGAGCTGAGCTTGCCGGCGGGGCTCTCCTTGAGCGAATTGATACTGCGCTCGGGCGGGACCAAGTCCCGCAACGAGGCCCGGCGCCTGATCGTCCAGGGCGGGGTGAAGATCAATGGCGGCAAGAGGCAGACCGACGAGCCGGTGAACTCTCCGGCTTGCTTCATCCTGCAGGTGGGCAAGCACCAATTCGTGAGGGTTACGTTGACATGAAGCGGGCCTGGCTCGGGTTGATCATGGCATCGAGCTTGGCGCGGCCCGCGACGGCCGGGGAAGGCTGGGACTTCCGCCTCATGGACGTCCAAGGCTCGGTCACGGTCTACACCCAGGAGGAGCCAGGGGGCGCTGCGGCCCAGGCCGGCCTTCCTCTAGAGGCCGGCGACCGCGTGAGCGCGGGTCCGAACGGCAGCGCGGAGATAGGCATCGGCGGCAAATCCCTGATCGCGCTCAAATCCGGCTCCGAAATCGTTTTGAGCTCCCCCCAGCCGGGAGGCGCGCTCATCGAGCTCGGGCTCGGGAGCCTGCTTGCCAAGCTTGAGCCGCTTCTGCCTGGGCAGAGCCTGAGGGTGCGCACCCCCACGGCCGTGGCTGCGGTCCGCGGAACCGAATTCGGCGTCGAGTTCTCGGCCGAGGAGAAGGAGACGCTGGTGGGAGTGTTCGACGAGGGGCGCGTCGAGGTGAGCGGCGGTTCGGGTGCTATGGAGACGCTTCAAGCCAACCAGGAGACCTCTATCTCCGAGGGGAAGCCCCCGCTTCAGCCCTACGTTCTGAGAAGGCTTGCCCGCCAGCGCGCGTTCATGAGAGCCATTCCCAAGCGCCTTCGCCGCATGGCCAAGGAGTGGAAGGCCCTGCCTCCCGCCCAAAGGCGGGCCCTGCGCCGGCGCGCCTTCGAGGAGATGCGCCGCAGGAAGGAGGATCGGCTGCAAAGGCAGCGCTTGCGCGACCGGCGCGGACCCGCGCAGAAGAGGCCCAGGCCGGACCAGGAGCGCATGGAACGCCGGCGCGAGGAGATCCGGCGCCGGAGGAGGACGCCATGAGCGTGGAAGTGCTGAAAGGAGAGATCTTGCCCGCGACCCTTTCCGGAATTGCCGTCAAGCTCGAGTACGGGCCGGAGGACTTGGCGGGACAAGACTACCTAGGAGAAGTCGGCAGGCCCGGCCAGTACCCCTTCGTTCGCGGCCTCAAGGGTAGCGGCTACCGCCTGCACCCCTGGACCATGCGCCAATTCGCGGGCCATAAGACCGCGAAGGATACCAACGAGAGATTCAAGTACCTGCTTTCCCACGGGGAGACGGGGCTTTCCACGGCCTTCGACCTGCCGACCTTGATGGGGCTGGACTCCGACGACCCGCGTTCCTTGGGCGAGGTCGGCCGGGAAGGCGTGGCCGTGGACAGCCTCGCGGACTTCGAGGTTCTGTTCTCCGGCATAGACCTTGCCAAGGTCTCCACCTCGATGACCATCAATCTGCCGGCTCCGGTGCTGCTGGCCATGTACTTGGCCGTGGCCCGCAAGCAGGGCGTGCCCTTCAAGCGCCTGCGCGGCACACTCCAGAACGACATCTTGAAGGAATACATCGCGCAGAACGAGTACCTTTATCCCCCCGAGCCCTCGATGCGCCTGGTGCTCGACGCCATAGAATACTGCGTGCGCGAGGTGCCCCGCTTCTACCCCATCTCCATCTCCGGCTACCACATACGCGAGGCCGGAGCCGACGCGGTCCAGGAGTTGGCCTTCACCTTGGCCGACGGCCGCGATTACGTCCTGCGCCTGGTGAAACGGGGCCTGAACATCGACGATTTCGCTTCTCAGCTCTCCTTCTTCTTCGACGTGCACAACTGCTTCTTCGAGGAGATCGCCAAGCTTCGGGCGGCGCGCGGCATCTGGGCCAAAATCATGAAGGAGGAGTTCGGGGCCAAGAGGGAAATTTCGTGGATGATGCCCATGCACTGCCAAACGGCCGGGGTGAGCCTGACGGCCCAGCAGCCCTTGAACAATATCGTCCGCGTGGCCTACCAAGCTTTGGCCGGGGTTCTGGGGGGCACGCAAAGCCTCCACACCAACTCCTACGACGAGGCCCTGGCCTTGCCCAGCGACCAGGCCGTGATGACGGCTTTGCGCACCCAGCAGATCCTGGCCCTGGAGACCGGCCTCACCGATACTCCCGACCCGTTCGGGGGCTCCTATTATCTGGAAGCCCTCACGCGCCAGGTGCAGGACCAGGCCCTGGAACTCATGAGCCGCATCCGGGAGCTGGGCGGCGTGGTTCCGGCTCTCGAAAAGGGGTTTTTTCACAAGGAGATCGCTGAGACCGCCTACCGCCACGAGCTTGAGCTGGACGCCGGCCGGCGGCGCATCGTCGGGGTCAACCTGCATGCGACAGAGGGGCGGATCCCGCCTATTTTGAAGATCGCAAGCTCCGTCGAGTCGGGGCAGGTCAGGGCTTTGAAGCGCCTGCGCCGCGGGCGAGACAACGCGAAGGTCTCGGCCGCCCTCAAGGCCGTCAGGGAAACGGCCAGATCCCGGGAGAACCTCATGCCCGCCATCCTGGAGGCGGTCGAGGTCTACGCCACCGTGGGCGAGGTCACACAGAGCCTCAAGGAAATATTCGGCGAGTATCAGTGCGCAAACTAATCGCGGCGGCCCTTCTCGGCCTCCTGGTTTTCGGGGCATGGCTGCTTTATCCCTCGCCCGGCGGCCCGGTCGAGGTCACCGTTCCCCCCGGGCTTTCCGCCTGGCAAACCGCCCAGCTTTTGAAGGAGAAAGGGGTCCTCAGATCGGCGCGCCTATTCAAGCTCGCGGCGGCCCTCACCAAGACCGACCGCAGGCTCAAGCCAGGGACCTATGAGCTCAGGCGCAGCATGCCGGCAACGAAAGTCTTGCGGATTCTGGCGTCGGGAGCGGCCCGCAAGGAGCTCAAGGTCGTCATTCCAGAGGGCTTCTCGGCGCGGCAGATCGCCGAGCGGCTTGAGGCGGAAGGGGTTTGCCCGGCTCAGGCCTTTTTGAAGGAAGCCCAAGTCCACCGCCTGGAAGGCTACCTATTCCCGGCCACCTACTCCTTCGAGCCCGGGACCGCCGCGGCCGCCGCGGCGCAAAGGATGCACCAGGAGTTCAAGAGCCAGATCTTGAGGCATTTCGAGGCCGCGGAGCCGAAGCCCGCGCTTAATCTCCACCAGCTCGTCACCTTGGCCTCCATCGTCGAGCGAGAGGCGGTGCTGCCCCGGGAAAAGCCCATGATCGCGGCGGTGTACTTGAACCGCATGCAGAGGCGCATGAGGCTAGAGGCCGACCCCACCGTTCAGTACGCCTTGAGGCATTGGAAGAAGGGTCTCACCACGGAGGACTTGCGCACACCGTCGCCCTACAACACCTACATGCATTACGGCTTGCCCCCCGGCCCCATCTGCAGCCCGGGTCTCGACTCTTTCAAGGCCGCCATGCGGCCCGCCGAGACCGACGCCGTCTACTTCGTGGCCGACAACACCGGGGGGCATGTCTTCTCTGCTACCCATGAGGAGCACATCAAGGCCAAGCAGTCCTTCAAAAGGGGCTTGCGTGCCCTCAGGGAGCGCCTGAAGCGCGGCTACGGCGGTGGACAGTAGTGGTGGGCGTGAAGTTGGACGTGAGCGGGATCGAACCGCAGGGCCAGTGCGTCCTGCGGACACGCGATGGGCACTGGCCCTTTTCTTTATAGCCGGTCAGCGGTCCGCGTTAAAACTATGGACGTGAGCGGGATCGAACCGCTGACCTCCTCGTTGCGAACGAGGCGCTCTCCCAGCTGAGCTACACGCCCGAAAATCGGAAGGCGAGTAATTTTAACATTTTTGGGCGTGCTTGGGATGCTCTCTCGCCCAGGTCCGATCGGTCATGCGATTACCAAACATATTCAGAAGGTGAGTTCATCATTAATTTTTTTAACCGTGGCGTTCACTTTTTTGTTGCGCGATTCGGCCAGGATATATTTCAGAGCTATATTGAGGGCGCGGTTGGCTCGTTTGTCGGACAAACTCTCCAAGGTGGCACGTTGCAAGAGCGCGTGCTTGTCCGCGATGATATGCGTGAGCTTGCGCCATAGTGGGACATCGACCACTTTGTTTTCGCTTTTTACGTAGCGGAAACCCTTCGCTTCAAATGGTTCCCACTCAACCGAGAGGTACGGGTCCGAGTACGTTCCCATGTGGATTTTACCATGGAAGGCAATGTATGTACTGCCGAAATCCACCTGGAGCGACCGCATTTTTGCCATTTTTAATGTCGCGTCTCTTACTTCCGGATATTTATCAATATTGGTTTCGAGAGCTATTTTCATGGCCGCGGCCAGACGCAGGATTTGGTTATTCTCATCTTTCTGTTCCGGCGTCGGTTCAGATTGCGGTTCCTGGTTAAGGGCAGAATCGCTATTTCTCGGGCTGCGATAGCCGCCTGTTCTAGCGTCCGAGCCGTTGCCGTCCCGGCCGTCCGCCCAAGCCGGGCTCAAGGTGCTGCAAAGCAGAAGAGCCATAATTCCGGCCATTATCTTGTTCATTCTTCCTCCCATAATCAGATTCTATGAAAATAGCCGGGAAACCGCGATCGCGCGAGGGCCTATAGGCCCATCCCAACGTGGGTCGTAGGGCCTACGAGCAAACGGCTGGGATTAGGGAAGCCGAGCCGGGAGATCGAGCTTGATGTGCAGCTCCTTGAGCTGCTTGGGGTCGACGGGGGACGGGGCCTCGCTTAAGGGGCAGGCGCCCTTCTGGGTCTTGGGGAATGCAATGACCTCTCGGATGGAGTCCTCTCCCCGCAGGATGGCGACCAGGCGGTCAAAGCCAAGCGCGATCCCGCCGTGGGGCGGGGCCCCGTACTCGAGGGCGTTGAGGAGGAGGCCGAACTGCTCCTCCTGCTCCTCCGGGGAAAACCCCATGAGGGAGAGGATTTTGCGCTGGAGCTCGGCCCGGTGGTTGCGGATGGAACCGGAGGCAAGCTCGACGCCGTTTAAGACGAGGTCGTACTGATGGGAGGCGATGTGGCCTGGGTCGGAGTCGAGCTTTGGGATCTCGCTTTCCAAGGGGGCCGTGAAGGGGTTGTGGGTGAAGGTCCAGCGCTTCTCCTCGGGAGCCCACTCTAGGAGGGGAAAATGCACCACCCAGAGAAAGCTCCAGGGGCGGGTGGGAGCGGGCTTGAGCTTGAGGATGAGCTCCTTTCGGAGCGCTCCGAGACAGGGGGCGGCGACCTCGGGCTTGTCGGCGGCGAAGAAGAGATAATCTCCGGGTTCTGCCCGGCACAACTCTCGAAGGCCGGATATTTCCGCGGGCCCCAGGAACTTAACGATGGGAGAATTGGGGCCCGCCGCTTCCCATTTGATCCAGGCCAGGCCCTTGGCGCCCAAGGCCTTGACCATGTCCGTGAATTTGTCGATCTCGGCGCGGGAAAACTCGGCCTTGGCCTTGAGGACTCGGACCACCCCGCCGCCGCGGGCGGCTTCCCCGAAAACCTTGAATTGGCTTTCCTTGAATAGCGCCGTGGCGTCTTCGATCTCAAAGCCGTAGCGCAGGTCCGGCTTGTCCGAGCCGTAGCGGCACATGATATCCTCGTACTCAAAGCGCGGAAAAGGAGTTTCGAGCTCTGTTCCCAGGGCTTCCCGGAAGATGCTTTTCAGAAATCTTTCGACGGTCGAGTGAACGATCTCCTCCGTCGCGAAGGACATCTCTATATCTATCTGGGTATGTTCTGGCTGGCGGTCCGAGCGCAGGTCCTCGTCTCGGAAGGCGCGCGCCAGCTGGAAGTAGCGCTCGACCCCGGAGGCCATGAGGATTTGCTTGAAGATTTGCGGGGACTGGGGGAGGGCGTAGAAGCTGCCGGGGCTGAGCCTGGCGGGCACCAGGAAGTCCCGGGCTCCCTCCGGCGTGGCCTTGGTGAGCATGGGAGTCTCGACCTCGAGAAACCCCTCGGCATCGAGCTCGCGACGCACGATCATGGCGATCTTGTGGCGGAGAGTGAGATTTCCCAGCATCTTGGCCCGGCGCAGGTCGAGGAAGCGGTACTTGAGCCGGATTTCCTCGGAAACCGAGGCGTGCTCGTCCACCGGGAAGGGCAGAGGCTTGGAGGCGTTGAGCACCCGGATCTCCTTAGCGCGCACCTCGATCTCTCCGGTGGGCATCTTGGGGTTCTCCGTGCCCCGGGGCCTTCTCTCGACGATCCCGCGCAGGCTTACCACATGCTCGGCCCCGAGCCTGCCCGCGGCGAGGAACGCCTCGGCCTCGTCCGGGTGCGCCACCACCTGCACCAGGCCCGAGCGGTCGCGCATATCAAAAAAGTACACTCCTCCGTGGTCCCGGCGGGAATGAACCCAGCCGGCCAGGAGGATTTCCTGGCCCAAGTCGCAGACGCCGAGCGCGCCGCAGGAATGGCTGCGATACGGATTGGCCGTCATGTCAGGTGAGGCAAAGGGCCGAGAGCTTTTGCGGGTTTTTGATGAAATACCGGCCTGCATGGACCTCCACGAGGTCCGCGCGGCGCAAGGCGGACAGGGCGCGTGTCAAGGGCTCCCTTGTGGTGCCCACCAGATCGGCCAGCTCCTGCTGGGTGTAGTGCTGCCTCAAAAGCCTGCCGGATTTGAAGCTTTCCCCTTTTTGCGACAGGTCGCAGAGGGTTTTCGAGACCCGTCCCAGGACGTTGCGGAAAAGAAGGCCCTCGATCTCCTCATCGGCCTTGCGCAGGCGCTCGGAGAAGGCGCGCAAAAGGTAGATGGTCAGCTGGTGGTCCGAGCATAGGAGCCTGTGGAAATCGCCTTTCTTGATGGTCAGGAGCTTGGAGGCTTGGACGGCCTCGGCAGAGGCGGAGCGGGTCTTTCCCTCGAGCAGGGCCATCTCCCCGAAGAAATCCCCCGCCTGGAGATAGGTGA
The DNA here is from genome assembly GCA_016218575.1 of Elusimicrobiota bacterium. Lineage (NCBI taxonomy): Bacteria > Pseudomonadati > Elusimicrobiota > Elusimicrobiota bacterium. The sequence continues at coordinate 57,628 of JACRDN010000006.1, read as the reverse complement.
AGGTCTTCCGCTTCTTCCCATTGGAGGCCGCGAAAATCTTGACCTGGCCCGAAAGCACCACGAACATCTGGTCTGCCGACTCCGTCTGCGAGAAGACCCTTTCCCCAGGGGCGTACTCATGGATATTCCCGATTTGCCGGACTTTCTTGAGCTCCTTGGGGCTGAGGACGCTGAGGAAGGGAATTTTGCGCAAAAGCTTGAGCATGACAAGCTATGTTAGCTTATCCGCCGACATTCCATCAAGGCGAGGCGAGGCGGAAGATCTCCGGGTGCTGGGACAGGGCTCCCAGGCGGTTTAAGGCCTCGTAGGCGGCCTTCCGGCCCTCCTCCGGCGCCAAGATGGGCTGGCCCCAATGGGTGTCCAGCGGGACGAATTCGATGGACTCGACCCCTCCTCGGCCCAGCGCGGCCTTGGCGATGACCGTGGTCCGCGTCTCCGGGGCGGGAGACACGAAAAGGAAATTGCCGAGGCTGTAGAGGATGGTCTTTCCTTTATATAGTTCCACGGCCTGCAGGACATGGGGGTGATGCCCCAGGATGAGGTCGGCCCCCGCGTCCACGGCCATGTGGGCGAAGGCCTTCTGGATTTGGTTGGGCTCGAGGGCGAGCTCGGTTCCTCCATGAAAAGAAACGACCAGAATGTCGCAGTCTTTTTTCGCCCTTCGGATGAGTTCCGGAAAACGCTTGAAGTTGCTGTAGGCCACGCCGGGCTTTTTGCGGCGGGCCCAGGCTTCTGGGGGGAAGGTGCTGGTCAGGCCTAGAAAGCCCACGCGAAGCCCGTTGCGCTCAATGATCCGCAGCTTCTCCGCCTGCTCGATATTTTTTCCGCCGCCCACCGCGATGAAGCCCCGCTTCTTGACCGCCGCCAAAGTGTCCAGGAAGCCCTCGGTCCCGTAGTCCATGCTGTGGTTGTTGGCCAGGTTCAGGACGTCGAAGCCCCCCTCCTTGAGGCTGGCGAGGTTCTCGGACGGGGCCCTGAAATTCCAAGTCTTGGCCTGTTTGGTGCCGCGGGTCGTGACGCTGCACTCGAGGTTGCCGAACACGATGTCGGCCTTGAGTGCCTCCCTGACGGCGGCCGTGGGATGTTCGGGGCCGTGGCGCCCGATGAGCTCCCCTACGGGTCCGTCGAGGCGGATGTCCCCCACCGCGGATAGGCTCACCTGCGCCAGCAGAAGGAGGACCGGCACTAGAGTTCCCTACAGTTCCCAGGAGCGCAGGATGTCGAGCGTGGGGAAATCGGTGTTGTCTACGTGCAGAGGAGTCACCGAGGCGTGGCCAGAGGCCACCGCGCTGACGTCGGTGCCCTTGAGGTTGACGCTCTTGACCGAGCTTCCCGCCAGCCAATAATAATGGCCTCCCCGAGGGTCGGCCCTCTTGGTCACTTCCTTGCTGTAGATGCGCCGGCCGAGCCTCATGGGCAGGGGTTTCAAGATATTCCCGTGCCGGGGCTTTGGGAAATTGACGTTGAGGCAGATGCCGGGAGGGAGGTCGAATTTCAGCACGAGCCGCGCCAACTTCCGGGCCCAGACGACAGCGGCCGCGTAGCCGAGGGAACTCGGGTCCTGCGAGAAGGCGATGGCCGGCACCTCCAGCAAAGTCGCTTCCCGGGCGCCGGCGACGGTTCCGGAATAGACCACGTCCTCCCCGAGATTGTAGCCCCGGTTGATGCCGGAGACCACGAGGCTTACCTTGGAATTCATGATCTCCAGGATTCCTAGCCTGGCGCAATCGGCCGGGCTGCCGTTCAAGGTGAAAATCATGGGAGCCACGCGGTGGATCCGGATGGGTTTGTGCAAGGTGAGCGAATGGCTGTCGGCGGAGCGCTCCTGGTCCGGCACTACGACCACGACTTCCCCCAGAGGGCGGACGGCTTCGATCAGGGGGGCCAGGCCTCGGCCATTGATCCCGTCGTCGTTGACCACGAGTATTCTGGTTTTCATTGTCTCGAGGTTTTTTCCACCGCGTCCGCCAGGCGCTCGGCCGTTTCATGCGCCGGCGGCAGGCCCAGGCGCGCGTAAGCCTCGGCCATGGAGCGGCGCTTGGCGGGGCTGTCCTGCGACCATAGCAAATCCTCGAGGATCGGCGCGAGCCCTTCCGCGATGTCCCGGTCCAAAAGAAGGCGCGCGGCTCCGGCCCGGGCCAGGATTTTGGCGTTGGCCTCCTGGTGATTGGCCGCGGCCAGGGGATAGGGCACGAGGACGGCGGGTTTTTCCTGGGAGGCGAGCTCTGCCAAGGTGCTCGCCCCGGACCGGCACAGGACGAGGTCGCATGCCGCGTAAGCCCATTGCATCTCCTCGAGAAAAGGCAGGAGCTTCACCGCAAACGCCGAACCTTCGTAAGCGCGGCGGGTTTCCTCGAAGTTATTGACGCCAGTCAGGTGGAGAACTTGAAGCGCGCATCCAACCGGCAGCTTTTTGAGAGCTGCCGGCACGCTGCGATTCACAGATCTTGCGCCCTGGCTGCCGCCGAAGACTAGAAGTAGGGGCTGGCCGCAGGCCAGCCCCAGGCGTTTTCTTGCCTCCTCCTTGGGCTTTATTTCCCATAGGGATGGGCGTATCGGCGTGCCCGTGAGCATGCCTCCTCCATGGACCGTGGGCAGGCCCCAAAACAGCTTGGCGCCTAGGAGACGGGCGGCCCGGTTGGCCAGGCCCAGGACCGCGTTGGAATCATGGAGAACGCCCGGGATGCCTTGGAGCCTTGAGGCCAGCAAGCAGGGAAAAGTAAGATAGCCTCCCATGCCGATAGTGATGTCCGGCTTGAAATCCTTGGCGATTTGGCGCGCAAGAAGGAAGCCTTTCCACAGCTTCCACGCGAAAACGATGAGCCCGGGGCCGAGCGACCTTGGCAGGCCGGAAAGATCCATTTCCACCGAGGCGAGGCCCTCTTTCTCCAATACGGCCAAGGCGGGGTCGCCCCGTCTCACGCAAAGCAACGGCTCCCAGCCGCGCCCTCGCAGGGTCTTGGCCAGGACGAGACCCGGATAAAAATGCCCCCCGGTGCCCCCCGCCGCGATCAGGGCTCGCTTGCGCCGCTCCGCTAATGGCGTTGAGGGGGTTCCCATGGGGCGGACTGCCGCGAGATATTGAGGAGTATGCCGATGCCGATGAGGCTGGTCAAGAGAGAGGAGCGGCCGTAGGAAATAAAGGGCAGGGGAATGCCCTTGGTGGGCAGAAGGCCGATCGACATGCCCACGTTGAAGAAGGCCTGGAGGCAGAGCGTGAAGGTGATGCCGCAGGCGAGCAGGGTTCCGAACAGGTTGGGTGCCGAGCGCGCGATGCGCGCTCCGCGCACGAGGATCATGGCGAAAAACCCCAGCATCGTGAGCGCTCCCAAGAGCCCCAACTCCTCGCATATGACCGGGAAAATGAAGTCCGTGTGGGGCGTGGGCAAGTACATGAGCTTGAGCTTGGAGGCGCCCAAGCCCTTGCCGAACCAGCCTCCGGAGCCCACGGCCAGGATGGATTGGGCGAGCTGATAGCCCGCGCCGCGCGCGTCCTTGAACGGCGTTAGGAAATTGAAGAGGCGGGCACGTCGGTAGGGGTATTTGATGAGCTCGTAGGCCACGATCGGGAGCGCGGCCAGAATGGCCGCCAACAGATATTGGACGCGGCTTCCCCCGATGAAGAGGACGAGGATCGTTACCGAGAACATGAGCACGGGAGTGCCGAGGTCGGGCTCGCGCGATATGAGGAACCACAAAGCTGAGACCGCTCCTATGGGAACCGCGAGGCCCCAAACCGGCGATCCGATCTTGCTTTTCTTGCGGTCCAGGTAGCTGGCCAGGTAAATCGCGGCCGTGAGCTTGGCGAACTCCGCCGGCTGGAGGCCCAGAGGGCCGATCCTGATCCAGCGCTTGACCCCGGCTACGGCGGGGCAAAAGAGCACGACCACGAGAGCCAGGGTCGTCGCGGCCATCAAGGGAAAAACCCAGTCCATGAGGCGGTTGTAATTGAAGCGGCTTACGGCCGCCATCAGCGCCAGTCCCGCCGCGGCAGAGATCATTTGGCGCTTGAAGAAATAGAGGGGATTTCCCATATTCTGCTCGGCCCAAATGGCGCTGGCGGAATACACCATGACCAGGCCCCAGCAGACCAGGGCCATGGTGGCCGCGAGCAAGGTGTAATCGAGGCTATTTCTTTTTCTGAACACCATGGGTTTTGGCTCTGGCCCGGACCAGGGCCTTGAAGCGACTTCCCCTCTCCTCGAAATTCTTGAACTGATCAAAGGAGGCGCAGGCCGGGGAGAGCAGCAGGACGTCCCCAGGGGAGGCCACCTGGAAGGCGGTCTCCACGGCGGTTTCCAGGTCGGAGCAGGGCAGTAGGGGCTTGGTTCCCCGCAGATCCTCCTCGATTTTCGCCGCGGCGCTGCCGATGGTGAGAATCGCCTTGGCGCTCTTGGCGATGAAAGGGGCCAAGGGCTTGTAGGAACTGCCCTTGTGCAGGCCGCCCAGGATCAGGAAGACGCGATTTCCCACTGACTCGAGGGACTTGAGCGCCACCATGGTGGAGTCCACGTTCGTGGCCTTGGAATCGTTGAGGCAGCGCAGGCCCCCCAGGAGCCCCAAGTCCTCCAGGCGGTGCTCCACGCCGCGGAAGGCTGTGAAGGCCTTCTGTATCTTGGGTAGCTCAAGATCCAGGCCCAAGGCCAGGAGGGCCGAGGCCATGGCGTTTTCGAGATTGTGCCGCCCGGGCAAAGCCGGGGGCGAGAGCGAGAGTTCCCTCCGGCTTCCCGGAAGCCGGATCCTTATCTTGCCCCGGCTCATCCAGGCGTGGATGAAGGGCTGGGGAGTCAAGCCGAAGTAGAGTTTTTTTGCCGGGCAGTCCCGGGACATCTTGAGGCAGAGGGGATCCTCGGCGTTGAAAACGCATAGATCGGAGGCGGACTGCTCCTGGAAAATCCTGGCCTTGGCCGAGAGATACCGGTCCATCCCTCCGTGGTGGTCGAGGTGGTCGGGGGTGATGTTGAGGATGGCAGCGGCGCGCGGCCGAAAATGGCGGCTGTCCTCCAACTGGTAGCTCGAGACTTCCGCGACGAGGCAGTCCTTTGCGCCCAGTTTTGGGGCGGCCTCGGAAAAGGGGATGCCGATGTTGCCGCACACCGCGGCCCGGCGCCCGCGCGGCAGGGCCTGGCGGAATACTTCCCCGGTGAGGGTCGTCGTGGTCGTTTTGCCGTTGGTGCCAGTGACGGCCACGATGTCCCGAGCCTTGCAGAAGGCCAACGCTACCTCCAGTTCGCTGTAGACCGGGACGCGAGCATCGCGCAGGCGGCTCAGGATGGGAAGGTCCGGACTCAAGCCGGGGCTCTTTACCACGAAGGCGCATTGGAGCAGCTTGCGGCTGTGCCGGCCCCCTTCCCAATCTAGTCTTTTGGGGGCGCGCCCTAGCATGGCTTTTAGCTCGGGGGCTGGGCGCGAGTCGCTGGCGAAAACCGAGAAGCCTTTTGAGAGCAGTAGCTTGGCGCAGGCGGTGCCAGAGCGTCCCAAGCCCAGAACCCCGGCCTTGCGGCCCTTGAAGGCCCCGGGCTCGAAGCGCTCCATCAGCGGATTTTCAAGGAGGCTAGGGCCAGAAGCATCAAGACGATGCCGCCGATCCAGAATCTTACGGTGACCTTGGGCTCGGAGATCCCGGAGAGCTCGAAGTGATGGTGCAGGGGCGCCATGCGAAAAATCCGTTTTCCCTTGCGCAGCTTATAGGAGGACATTTGCAGGATGACGGACAATGTTTCGAGGACGAAAATCCCGCCGATGATGGGCAGCATGAGCTCGGCCTTGACGCAAAGGGCCACGGTGGCGATGATTCCTCCCAGGAACAGGGAGCCGGTGTCGCCCATGAACATCTCGGCGGGGTAGGCGTTGTACCACAGGAACCCCAGGCAGGAGCCCACCAGGGCCGCCAGGAACACGGTGATCTCCCCCGCTCCCTCCACCGGGATGATCCTGAGGTAAGAGGCGAACTTCGCGTTGCCCGCCGCGTAGGCGAAGACCCCGTAGGCTATGGCGCAGAAGATGAGGCTTCCGCAGGCCAGCCCATCGAGGCCGTCGGTCAGGTTGACCGCGTTGGAAGCTCCCACGATCATCAGGGCCGCGAACACGAAGTAGGCGGGCCCCAGGTCCCAGAACAGCTCCTTGGTGTAGGGAAGGTTCAAATGAGACGGGAACATGCCGTTGGGAGGCCGCACGGCCAGGTACAGGACCACGCCCAGGGCCACGGCGATCTGAACCGCGAACTTGGTCCGGGATGAGATGCCGGCCGAGTTTTTCAGGACCAGCTTCTGGTAGTCGTCCCAAAAACCCACGGCAGTGAGCAGGAAGACCACGCCCATGAGCAGCCACAGGAAGCGGTTGTCCCAGCGCATCCAGAGGAGCGCGCTCGAAACCAAGGTGAAGAAAATGAGAAGCCCGCCCATGGTGGGGGTGCCCTGCTTGCCCAGGTGGCTCTTGGGCCCGTCCCGGCGCTGAATCTGTCCGATTTTGTGCCGGCGCAGGCTTTCGATGAGGGAAGGCCCTATCAGGAGGGAGGCCAAGAGAGCGGTCAAGGCGGCGCCTCCGGCGCGGAAGGTGATGTACTGGAAGATGTTGAAGGCGCCGCCGAGCTCCTTGTAGCGGGCTAGGTAATAGAGCATGAGAGGGAGTCCAGGATGGATTCGAATTTCATGACTCGGGAGGCTTTGAAAAACACCGCGGTCCGGGCGTCGAGCCGCCGGCGCAGGTCATCGGTCCAAGCCAGGGGATCCAGGGCGTAGCGGAACGCGAATCCCGGCGCCTTGCGCTCCAGGGCGATCCGCGCGGCCGCCATCTCCGGACCCGCCAGGTAGACTCCGGCCAGCGGGAGCTCGGCGAGCCACTCCCCCAACTCCGCGTGGAAGGCGCCTGACTGGGGGCCCAGCTCTTTCATGTCGCCCAAAACCAGGATTTTATCGCGGGATTTGAACTCGTCGCAGAAGGCTTCGACGGCCGCGCGCATCGAGGCCGGGTTGGCGTTGTAGGCGTCGAGGACTATCTCGCTGCCAGAGGGGTGGCTCAGGCGCTCCAGTCGCATGGCGGAGGGGACATAGCTCTCGAGACCCAAGCGGATTTTCTCCGCGTCTATGCCTAAAGCCCAGGCCGCGGCCGCGGCCGCGGCCGCGTTGTAGCGGCTAAGGGTTCCGAAGGCCCTGAGCCGAACACGGGTCTTGTGGCGGTCGACCACGAGTTCATCGGGGCCAGCGAAATAGATCCTGGCCCGCGGGCTCATCCCGAAAGTGATGGCCCTGGCCCCGAGCCGCGGCTCCAAGCCCGCCAGCCAGCGGTCGTCGATGTTGATGACGGCCCTGCCCTCCTCGGGAAGGCTTTCGACGAGCTCCGATTTCGTCTTGAAATTCTGGTCGAGGCTTCCGTAGAATTCGAGGTGGTCCGGGCCGATGTTGGTGAGAACGGCCAGGCTCGGCTGGGCCACCCGCGCGACCTCCGCGATGTCTCCCGGGCGCGAGTCGGCCAGCTCGAAGATGCCGTAGCGATGCTCGCAGCCGAGCTCGAGCACGGACAGGGGAACCCCCACCTGGTTGTTCCAATTCCCCGGATTGGCGCAGGAGGGACCCACTTGGAGGCAGATGCTCTTGAGCATTTCCTTGGTCGTGGTCTTTCCGTTGGAGCCGGTGATGCCCACGACCGGGATGTCGAAGCGGCGCCGGTGTTGGGCCGCCAGGGCGGCCAAGGCCTTGAGGGTGTTGGGAACCTCCACCACGTGGGCGGGGCGCGGGGCGCTGTCCGGGAGCCTGTCTTTCTCGATCACCCACCCCGGGCAGACCCGCGCCAGCTCCGGGCTCAGGAGGTCGTGGGCGTCGAAGCGCGGGCCTTTCAAGGCCCAAAAGGCTTGGCCGGTCTTGAGGGATCGGGTGTCCGTGGAAAGGCAGTCCACCAGATCCTGCGCGCCGCCGTGGGTGAGCAGCCCTCCCGCCCCCCTGGCCAGCTCCGCCCACGTCATGTTCAAATTCATCGCAGCTTTTTCTCTAGAGCCTCGCGGGCCGCTACTCGGTCGTCGAAGAAAATGGTTCGATCCTTGAGGATTTGGCACTCCTCATGACCCTTGCCGGCGAGGAGGACTATGTCTCCCGGCCCGGCCTCGGCGATGGCTTCCTCGATGGCCTTTTCTCGCTCCGGGAGAATCTTATAATTTTTAAGGCCCGCTGTCTTGATGCCCTCGACAATGTCGGCGATGATGCGCAAGGGGTCCTCGCCGCGGGGGTTGTCGCTGGTGATGACGGCCAGATCGCTCAAGCGGCAAGCCGCGGCTCCGGTGGGTCCGCGCTTGCCGCGGTCCCGGTCCCCCCCGCAGCCGAAGACGGAGATGATCTTTCTGTGGGGAAGCCGGCGCAGGCAGTCGAGGACCGTTTCCATGGCGCTGTCGGTGTGGGCGTAATCGACCAGGACGTGGAAGTCTTGGCCGGCCGCGACGGACTCCAGCCGCCCCGGCACCCGCTTGAGCGCGCGCAGGCCCTCGAGCACCCCTTCCTCGGGCAGGCCGAGCCCCAGGGCGGCCGCCGCCGCGGCCAGTGCGTTGCGCAGATTGTGCTCGCCTAAAAGGGAAACCCGGGCGCGGAGCTTCCTGCCGCGAAACACGAGATCAAAGGAAGATCCTTCCATGGAGAGGGCCAGATTCTCGGCACGCACTTCAGCTGAATTTTTCAATCCGTAGAGAATGATTTCCGCTCCCCGGCAGAGGTCCTTCAAGGGAGTGCCGCGGGGATCGTCGGCGTTGAGCACGGCCAAGCGCCTGCGCTTGGAAGAGGAGGCTTTGACCAGAAGCTCGAAGAGGCGCGCCTTGGCGCGGAAGTATTCCTCGATGGACTTGTGGAAATCCAGATGGTCGCGCTTGAGGTTGGTGAAGATCGCGGCGTCGAAGTCCACCTCCTCGACGCGCTTCAAGGCCAGGGCGTGGGAGGAAACCTCTAGGGCGGCGTGGGTGGCGCCGGCCTCGCGGAAGCCGGCGAGGAGGCGCAGGAGCTCCAAGGAAACGGGAGTCGTGTTGGGGGCTTTTTGTAGGGTTTTTCCCCCCATCCGGTAGTCCACCGTTCCAACCACGGCGGGAACGCCGCCGCAGGCCCGCACGATGGACTCAAGGAAGTAGGTGGTCGTGGTTTTTCCGTTGGTTCCCGTGACCCCGAAGACGGACATGGCCCCGGAGGGATGGCCGAAAAAGAGATCCGAGATCTTGCCCATGGCCGCGGCGATGTCCCGGACTTGGATCCAGGCGGCCGGGATTTGGAGCGGGGCCGGGGGAGCCGCCAGTTCGCTTACTATCGCGGCCGCGCCGCGCTCTATGGCCTCCTTGAGGTGGCGGTTCCCGTCCGTCTTGACTCCGGGCAGGGCGAAGAAAAGCTCTCCGCGCTGGACCTGCCTGGAATCATGGCGCAGACCCGAGATAGCGGCGTCCTCCCGGCCGCTGAGAGCCAGGACTTCGGCGCCGCGCAGGAGCTCCTTAAGGGGCCGCGTCATATCTGCCTGGAGATTCCCTTGAGGGCGAGGAGGCGTTTGCCCAGCTTGGCGAACACGGGTGCCGCTACCTGGGCGCCGTAGTAAAGCCCCTTGGGATCCTCGATGACGACGAGGACGGTCCAGGAGGGCTTCCCGGCCGGGAGAAACCCGACGAAGGAAGCGTTGTATTGGGTCATGGAATATTTTTTCGTTTCTGGGTCGAGTTTGCGCGCGGTTCCCGTCTTGCCGGCCACGCGGTATCCCGGAATCTGGGCGGTCACGCCGGTGCCTTGGCGCACGATTGTCTCGAGCATGCGCGAGAGGGTTTCCATTGTCTTGGGGGAGGCCAGGCGTCTGACGCGGGAGGGCTTGGAGTTCTTAACGAGGAGGGGTTCCCATAGGGTCCCGCCGTTGGCCACCGCGCTGTAGGCGTCGAGCATCTGAAGTGGGCTCACGCCGATCCCGTAGCCGTAGGAGGCGGTGGCGAGATTGACCGGGTGGCCGAGGGAGGGCAGGGGCTTCATCATGCCCCCGGTTTCCCCGGGAAGGGAAACTCCGGTCTTGTTGGAGAAGCCGAAGGCCCTCACGTAGCGGTAGAAACGGACCGCTCCCAGCCGGGCCGCGACCTTGGCCATGCCTATGTTGGAGGATTTCTCCAGGATTTGCGCCAGGCTCAGGCTTCCGGCGGGCTCGTGGTCATGGATCACGACCCCGGGAGCGATTTGATAGGAGCCGTTTTCGCAGAAAAAAGTCTCATCAAGGTTGACCACCTCCTCCTCAAGAGCCGCGGCAGCCGCGACGATTTTGAAGGTGGAGCCCGGCTCATAGGAATCCTGGACGAGGGAGTTCCTGAGGGGATTCTCGGGGTAGGCGGCCATGGCCAGGATCTCCCCGTTGTTGGGGTCCTGGACCGCCACCACCCCGCTCTTGATGGAAAACTGTTCCGCGGCTTCCTGAAGGGCCTGCTCGGCGTAGAATTGGATGTTGCGGTCGATGGTGAGGCTCAAGGGCTCCGGGGGTGCTGGATCCTGCTCGGTTTCCTTGTGGATGGTGCGCCCGGAGCCGTCCCTGATGATCTTGAACTTGCGGGCTTTTCCCAGGAGCTTCTCGTTAAGAGAGAGCTCGATTCCCGAAAGCCCGTATCCTTCGCTGTTGACCTGGCCCAAGAGGCTTCTGGCAAGGCCGCCGTTGGGGTAGAAACGCTCCTGTTTGGAGGAAAGCCCGACTCCCTCGATGCGGGCCGCCGTGACGGCTGAGGCTTGGTCGAAGCTTAGTCGGTCGCTCAAGCGCACGAAGCGAACCTGGAGCTTGTATTGATTCAATATCTCGCTTTCCGGCATGCCGATGAGAGGGGCCAGACGGGCCGCCAAGGCCGCTGGCTTCTTGATCATCTTCTTATCGAGGAAGCAGGACCAAACCAGGACGGACTGGGCCAATATGTTGCCGTTTCGGTCCAGGATATCGCTGCGCGGCAGGATTTCCACCGAGCTCCGATTGAATTCCCCCCTGGCCATGCTCTCGAGGCTCTGGTGCTGCATGATTTGCAGATGCGCCAGGCGCAGGCTCAAGGGCAAGAGGGGCAGGAGAGCCAAGCACGCCGCAATATTCAGGCGCAGCCTGGTATCCATGAATTCGGGGTCTTGTCAGGCCAGGCGGACCATGAACAAGGCCCGGGATATCCAGCGCTTGAGGACCGTCTCCTGCGGCGTGCTAGACAGCGGAGCCTCGAGGATGCGCAGGGACTCTGGAGCGGCCGGGAACATCCCGAGCCTGTTTTTGGCCTTGGACGCCAACTGGGACGGAGAGAGGCTTGTCTCGAGCTCCATTTGAAGCAATCCTGTTTTCCCCCGCAGCTTGTGTATCTCCTGCCTGGATTTCTCGACTTGGTAGCCCAGCCGAGTGGCTTGAATGTGCTGCCACGCCAAGATTAGGATTAAAAAGCCGCCCGACACGATCTTGGCCGTCCTCTTTTTCGCGGGTTTCCCTGTCATTGGAGCGTCCGATTATATCACTTAATTATTTTCTTCTTTCAAATCAAGGCAGGCGCCCCGCCGAGTGGGCGCGCTGCCAAACGACGGTGAGCGCCCCGCCGAGTGGGCGCTCACCTAAAGCCGCTACAAATCCCGCTTCTGCCCCTTGCCTCTGAGAAAAATCCTGTGCCAGACGTAGCCGCGCGACCAGGCCGCGGGCAGGGCCGTGAGGCCGATGGCTTGGCGGCGGTCCGCCAGGAAATTGACCGTGCCGCAGTTCAGCATGGGATTGTGCTTCATATTATGGCCCTCCCCGTTCATGCCTTTTCCACGATCCTGAGCTTGGCGCTGCGGGCGCGCGGATTGCGCGCGACCTCTTGGCTCGCGGGCGCTACGGCGCCCTTGACGATGAAGCGGCACTGCCCTCTGGATACGAACTCCGAAAACAGGGTTTTGACGATGCGGTCCTCCAAGGAGTGGAAGCTGATCACGGCCAAGCGCCCTCCCTGCTGCAGAAGGGGCACCACGCCCTCGAGCCCGCGGGTGAGGTTCTCCAGCTCCGCGTTGACGGCGATGCGCAGGGCCATGAACGTCCTTGTGGCCGGATGAATACGTCCCCCGGGAAGCAGTCTTTCCAGATGGAGGGCCAGGTCGGTCGTGGTCGTGAAGGGAGTCTTCTCGCGCCGCGCCACGATGGCTCTGGCGATCCTGAGGGCCCGCGGCTCCTCCCCGAATTCGCGCAGGAGCAGGGCCAGCTGCTCCTCGGGCCAGCGGTTGACGATCATCTCCGCGGTCAGGGGATTGTCGGGGGACAGGCGCATGTCGAGAGGCCCCTCGGACGAAAAGCTGAAGCCCCTCTCTGGCTTGTCGAAATGAAGGGAGCTTACTCCCAGGTCCATTAGGATTCCCGCGACGGGAAAGAACTTCTGGGCATGCAGGATGTCTCCCAAGTTCCGGAAGTTGCCTCGAGCGGACATGAACTGCCCGGGAGCAATGGCCTTGAGCCGGCCCTCGGCATGGAGAAGCGCTTCGGGATCTAGGTCGACTCCGAGAAGCTTTCCCTGCGGCTCCAAACGGCGGAGGATCGCCTCGGAGTGTCCGCCCAAGCCCAAGGTGGCGTCCACGTACAGCCCGCCCGGATCGGTGACGAGGCCCTCCAGGGCCTCCGCAACAAGGACGGGCTCGTGCTTATAGCTTCTCGATGGTTCCATGAGCTCCAGTCGTCCCATTAGATTTCAATCTGTTTGCTGACCTTGCGCAAGGCCGGCTCCACTCGCGACCTGTGGTAGGACTTCCAGCGTCCGCTGTCCCAGATTTCGGCGCGCTTGCCCGCTCCCTGCAACAGCAGCTGGCCCTTGAGCCCCGCGTGGGCCTTGAGATACTGCGGAATCAGGATGCGGCCCGCCGAGTCGAGCTCGGCCTCGGTCGCCTCGGAGAAGAACTTCCGCTTGAAGGCGCGCTCCTCTTCCTTGTTCGGCAGCGTGAAGGACTGCAAATCGGTTTCCAAGAGGCGCTGCCATTGCGAGGGGAGGAAGAGATAGAGGCAGCCCTCGAGGCCGCTGGTGAGATAGCAGGAGCGGCCCTTCTCCCGCGACAGGGCCTCGCGGAATTTCGCCGGAAGGCTCACCCTGTTCTTGGAGTCGAGCGAGTGCTCGTAGCGGCCGATGAGTAGGACCATTAGCTCCCACTTTGAACCACTTTAATATTTTTTTGTCCCACTTTTCCCCACCGGGAGAAGAGTGTAAAGGATGCGCGGCGATTTGTCAAGAGGAGGGGTTATTCCGCGGCGGGGGGCGCGGACTTGGCGAGCTCGTGGCGCCAGGCGTACTCGAGGGCCTTGAGCCTGTTGAAGGGCAGGCCGTAGGCGCGTGAGAGCGATTGCGCGGGGTCGCGGCCCTCGCGCAGGTAGGAGGAAAATTTATAGAAGTTCGAGCGGTACTGAGCACGGATGAGGAAGCGCACGAGGCTGTAGGCTTGGGCGTACCAGAGGCGAACCTTCGCGTCGGGCGAACCAGCGGTGGTCGTAACACTCATGAAATCGGCGATGGGGAATCCACCTCCCCGTGAGAGAATGGCCATGTTTTCCCGCAGCCAGGCGGGCGCGGCCAAGCCGCGCTCCACCTGGACCAAGGTGGCCATCCCTTCGCTCAGCCACAGCGGATCCGGCTTGCCCTTCAAGAAGAAGCTGTCGTAATAGATGTGGCAGAGCTCGTGCGCCAGTATTCCCGGGAGCTCCTCGCTTTCATAAACGTAGACTTTGCGCCTGCCCACGGAGCTGGCCCCCCCGGACCAGGCCGGCCGCCCGGTGATGTCATGGTATGTTTCCTGGTCATTGAAAAGGAAGATCGTGACCTTCTGGTCGTTGGCCCACGGTGAGAAGGCGGCCAAGTCGAGCATGAGGTTCCCATGCAGATTCTCAAGAATGCGGACGAAATCCTCCGACGCCGGAGCGGCCTCGGCATAGACGTTGAAATGGGGGCTGGCGGTCTTGACAAAGCCGGTAGGGACCGGTTGATCGGGGATGCGGTTCCTGGCCTCTCGCCGGGCGGGACTAACCCGCCCGGCGCGGGGACGAGGCGTCAGGGCTCTGGGCGGCGTTTGAACCAAGGGCTTGATGAAGTCGAGGGACGAGGGCTGCGGCGAGGTCTGGCGTGGCTGCGGCGCCTGGCTTTCTTCCATCGAGCCAGGCGTGGGGAGCGGGCGGCCGCGGTAGGGGTTGGCCACGTACTGCATCTGTTGTTGAATTTGCCTCTCGTCCTCTCCCAGAAATTGGTAAAGCATCATGCCCCAAAGTCCCAGGATCGAGAGCCAAATCAATATCCGGATGCGAAGAATGATGTCCATCGATCAGCGAGGGTATCCTGGTATTTGTATGAAATTAGCGCTCTTTTTGAAAGACCGCGATGCAGCGGTCCCGGTCTTCCAAGGGCAGTCGGTAAGTCCGGATCGCCAGCAGTCGGGGCAAGGGGCTTGGAGGGCGGGATTGATAGCACAGGAAATATCCCCCCAGGAGCGTCAAGGGAAGGGCCAGCTCCAGGGCTTGGGGAAGCGGCGCCAGGGCGCGCGCGATCACGGCGTGGAACTTTCCTCCGGCCCCATGGCCCGCGCTTGCGCGGACGATCTGGAGGCCTTTGAGTCCCAAGCGCGCCGCGGCCAGGTTTAGGAAGTCATATTTGCGCTTGAGCGGCTCCATCAAGGTCACGGAGAGTTCCGGCCAGGCTATCTTTACGGCGATGCCGATAAATCCTCCGCCCGAGCCCAGGTCCAGAAGCTTGGATCCGGGCTCTGTCAGGAGCTCCTTGAGGATGGGGACCGCGGCCAAGCCGTCGGCCGCGTGGCGCAGGAGAAGAGTGTCCGGGCTCGCGTCGGCTGTGAGATTGACATTTTTATTGTAGGCGATGAGGTCCTCGCGATAGCGCAGGATGAGTTCGTGCTGGGCGGGGGAAAGGGAGAGCCCCCAGCCCCCGGCCGCCCGCTCAAGAAGTTGGGCAGCGTTCACGGCGCTTTTTCTCGGCGAAGACCCACAGAATCTGCACGTCGGCCGGGCTTACCCCGGGGATGCGGCCCGCCTGGCCCAAGGTGCGGGGACGCACCTTGCCGAGCTTTTGCCTGGACTCGGTGGGCAGCGCCGGTACCTCGTCGTAGCTTAGGTCTTGCGGGATCGGAACGTGCTCGAGCTTGCGCAGTTTGTCGGCTAGGGCGTTCTCCCTGGCGATGTAGCCGGCGTAGCTGTATTGGATTTCCCTCTGGGCCTGGGCTTTTTCCATGGACCATGGCGCCAATTCGGCGTCCGGGCGGGAGATTCCGTTTTCCACGGCTTCCTTATATAGAAGAAAGCGCGAGCAATCCTCCGTGCTCACGAGCCCCAGGTTTCGCCCTTTTTCCAGGAGGCGCAGGTCCGCGTTGTCGGCTCTCAGGCTCAAGCGGAACTCGGCCCGGGAGGTGAACATGCGGTAGGGCTCGTCGACTCCCTTGGTGACTAGGTCGTCGATGAGGACTCCGATGTAGGCCTCGTCGCGGGAGAGACAGAAGGGCTCTCTTCCCATGATTTTAAGCCCGGCGTTGATTCCGGCCATGAGGCCTTGGGCGGCGGCCTCCTCGTAGCCGGTGGTTCCATTGATTTGCCCGGCCAGGTAAAGGCCGGGGAGGACCTTGGATTCGAGAGCGGGTGTGAGCTGGGTCGGAGGGCAGTAGTCGTACTCTATGGCGTAGCCGTAGCGGGTGATCTGCGCTCTCTCAAGGCCCGGGACGCTGCGAACCAGGGCCAACTGGACGTCCTCGGGCAGGCTCGTGGAAAGGCCGTTGACGTAAATCTCTCGCGTGGAATAGCCCTCCGGCTCGAGGAATATCTGGTGCCTCTCCTTGTGCGGGAACTTGACCACCTTGTCCTCGACCGAGGGGCAGTAGCGGGGGCCTATGGATTTGATCACTCCGCTGTAGAGAGGCGAGCGGTCGAGCCCTTGCCGTATGGTTTCATGGGTGGCAGCATTGGTATAGGTTATGTGGCAGTCGAGGAGCTTGTTTGAAATGTTTCGGGTGAAATGCGAGAAAGGGCGGGGCGGGTCGTCGCTTTTTTGGAGCTCGCATTTCTCGAAATCGATGGAGCGGGCGTGCAGACGCATCGGAGTCCCAGTCTTCATCCGCCCGATCTCCAAGCCAAGCTGGGCCAGGCTCGCGCTCAAGCGCTCGGCGGGCGGCTCGCCGGCTCGGCCCGAGGGGAAGGAGCTCAGGCCCACGTGGGCCAGGCCGTTCAAGAACGTGCCGGTGGTGAGGATCACGGCTCGCGTCTCGTAGCGGATCCCCCTCTTGCTCAAGAGCCCCCGCAGGCGCCCTCCCTCCGCCCATAGCGCGGCGGCTTCCTCTTGCCGTGCCTCGAGGCGCTCCTGGCCCTCCACCGCCTCCTTCATGGCCGCTTGATAGAGCTTCTTATCGCATTGGGCGCGGGGTGAGTGGACTGCTTGGCCCTTGCTTGTGTTGAGGATCTTGAAGTGGAGCCCGGTCCGGTCCGCGGCCTTTCCCATTTCCCCGCCCAGGGCGTCCACTTCCCGGACCAGCTGGCCCTTGGCCACTCCGCCGATGGACGGGTTGCAGGACATGGCTCCTATGGAGTCCAGATTCTGGGTGAGGAGCAGGACCTCGAGCCCCATGCGGGATGCGGCCAGGGACGCCTCGATCCCGGCATGGCCCCCGCCCACCACGATCACGTCATATCTCTTAGGGTATGTCATCAGGCGTACAGGAGGGCTTTTAAGATTTCCTTGGGAACGGCTCCGGAGAGGTAAAGAGTGATGGCCAGCGACATCTGGAAGAACAGGGAGAGCAGCACTGCCATGAAGGCTCGCGGCAGGCGCAGGCCCGAGAGGGTCTTGACCCCTGTCGTGCCCGCCGCCAATATCCAGAGCCCTCCCAGGATTTGCGCGGCCTTGAAGAGGTTCGGCCAGTCCAGACCAACCGCCCCTTCCATGGGCAGAAGAAGGACGATGCCTATGGCGTTGAGGCCGAGGAGAAACGCGGCCAGGGACTTGGCCTCGGCCGCGTTTAACTTGCGCAGGAGGAAGGCGAAGGGAGAAAGGCAGGCGAGAGAGGCCGCGGCGTAGGCGGACTTGCCGATGGCGCCTTGCCCGTAGGCGATGGTGAGCCAGAAAACCGCGCCGGTCCAAAGCACGGCGCAAGAGAAGCGCAGGGGCCATGAGCCGTTCTTGAACCAGGCGATGAACCCGATAAGAAATGCGATCCAGGCCGCTTCCAAGGGCGGCTGCCATAGCATGACCTTGAGCCAGAAGAGGAGGTCGTGGCTCGCTGCGGGCTCGGCAGAGAGCTGGTCCGGGAAATCCCAGGGCTTGAGCCAATAAAAGATAGTCGAACAGGCCACGAAAGCGATATATATCTTCATGTTGGGGCCAAGCGCGCTTTCGTTTCGGCAGGCCTCTGCCGCCCGCCTGGGAGATTTCAAGAACAGCGGGAAATAAAGAGAGAAGCTTTTTGAGCTATCCATGGCGTTGTTTCGCGTCGTTTTCATAGTATCGGGCTCCCCAAAGACAGAAGGCCCCCCCCAGCCCCAGGGTCAGGCTCGCCAGGATGAGAGCCAGATTCAGGCCCCATAGGTCCGACATGAGCCCTATCACGGTCGGGGAGACGGCGTCGCCCAAGGCGTGTATGACCAGTATATTGGCGGCGAAGGCCATGGATCGGGAGGCGGGGTCGGACACCTCCACGATGATGGCGTTCAATGGCCCCATATTGAGGAAGAGGAAAAATTCGGCGAGCAGCAGCGTGGCGAGCGAAAGATGGAAGTTTTCGCACAGAACGGCGCACAGCACCAAGGGCAGGCCCGCCAGGAGTCCGGCTCCAGATACCAGAAAATGGGATTTCTTCGTGTAGGAAAGGCCCCAGTCCGAGAGCCACCCACCGGCCAGGCTTCCCAGAATGCCGGAGACCACCGTGACCCCGCCGAAAAGGGCTCCAGCCCGGCCGAGTTGAAGGCCCCATTGGCGGTGGAAGAATGTCGGCATCCAGACCGCGAAGCCCCCCAAGGCGAAGGTCATGGCCGCTCCCGCCAAAGTGACCAAGGCGAAGCTCTTGACCTTGAAGAGATCCGCATAGCTCCGCACCGCCGTGGCATAATGGAGGGACCGCCGCGGCGCGTGGTCGGGTCTTGGATCTCGCAGACGGGCCGAGAGCGCGGCCAAGATGAGGCCAGGGACGGCGACCCAGAGCAGAGCGTTTCTCCAGCCGAACGACTGGCCCAGGATTCCTCCGCAGATGTAGCCCAAGGCGCTCCCCACGGGGATGGCCATCGAGAAAAGCGCCAAGACCCTTCCCCTTTTTTCCGACGGGAAATGTTCGGCCACGAAGGAAGGGGATATGGCTCCATAGCAGGACTCTCCGATGCCCACGGCGGCCCGTGCTGCGAAAAGGGAGGAGAAGGTCTTGGCCCAGGCTCCCGCGGCAGTGGCCAGGCTCCAGAGTAAAACGCCCAGGGCCAGCCAGAGCGGGCGGCTCTGTCGGTCCGCCCAGTATCCTATGGGGGGTGCCGCGAGCATGTAGACGACCATGAAGGCCGAGGCCAGGCTGCCGGCTTGCGCGTCGGAAAGCGTTAAGTCGCGCTGAATCAGGGGCAGGAGGGAGTAGAGGATCTGCCTGTCCAGATAATTCAACAGGTTGACGCCGAGCAGCAGGGCGAGGACTCCGCGCGCGGCGGGGAACTTAGAGCTTGTAGACAGCATCGCCTTTGCGGGCTTTGTCGGCTACTTGTATCCCGACCCCCTCCCCCGGAGAGGCGCTGTGCACGCTGGAGTGGTCGAGCTGCATGTGCTCGACTTTCTGGGTAAGATCAGTGGTGTGGCCCTTGATCCTGATGGTGTCGCCCACCGCCAAGGGAGCCTCCAGGGTCAAGGTGATCACGCGGGCCTTGGAGTAGTAGTCGAGGACTTTCCCCAGGAACACGGCCCCGACGATCTGCTGTTCGGGAGTGATGCGCCATACCGGGGTCTTGGGCGCGGAAGGGATTTTTTTTGCGCGATGCGCCGGGTTTCTCTTTTCCATTCCTTTCCTCTTCCATTCTTCCAAATTATTTTCCGATGCAAAAGCGCGAGAATACCTCGCGCAGGACCTCGTCCGGCGCGCCCTGCCCCGTTATCTCGTCCAAGGCTTGCAGGGCTTGGCGCAAATGGCAGGCGGCGCGGTCCTCCCAGCGGCCGGGATGCCGCGCGGGAGTGTGTCCGGCCAGGGCCAGCTCCCTGGCCGCGTCATCGAGCGAGCGGATATGGCGCTGGGAGGTCACGACCAGCGTCTCTCCTTGCTCCTCGGGCGCGGCCAGGCGCTCGACCACGAGCCGGGACAGTCCGCCCAGGCCCTCTCCGGTCTTGGCCGAGACCGCGGCGTCGCAGGAGAGGCCATTGACCCGCGAAGGCAGGTCGGATTTGCTGCGCACGACCAGAGTCTGGCATCCCCCTTCCCGCGCCATGCCCAGGATAGAGTCGTGCACTTCCAGATCCTTGGGGTCCAAGGCGCTTGATCCGTCCACGACCAGGAGCACGAGATCCGATGATTTTAGAGCCTCTCGAGCCCGCTCCATGCCGATATTCTCCGCAGGATCCGAGGCGTTTTGGCCCAGGCCCGCGGTGTCGATCAGGAGGCAGGGCAGCCCCTGGATTTCCAGGCACTCCTCCAGCGTGTCGCGGGTGGTGCCCGGGCTCTGGCAGACGATGGCGCGCTCGATTCCCAATAGCGCGTTCAAGAGGCTGGATTTGCCGGCGTTGGGCCTTCCGGCCAGGCATACCCGCGCTCCTTGCCGCAGAAACCGGCCTTGGCGGAAGGTCTTTCCCAACTCCGCGAGGGTTTTTTCGGCTTCGGCGGCTTTCCGCTCGAGCTCCAAGGGGGATAGAGAAGGCAGGTCCTCCTCCGGATGGTCCAGGCAAGCCTCGAGCCGGACCAGTAGCTCCAATATCGGCTCGCGCAGGGCCGCTATCCGGCGGGACAGGCCTCCCTTCAGGTGGCAGAGGGCGTTGCGATGGGCTCTGCGGCTGCGTGCCCCGATGAGCTCGCAGACGGCCTCGGCCTGGGCCAGGTCCATGCGGCCGTTCAAGAAGGAGCGCAAAGTAAATTCCCCCGGGGCGGCGTGCCTGGCGCCGGCCTCGAGGCAGATCTGGAGGGCGCGGCCCAGAATGTACGGGGAGCCGTGGCAGGAGAGCTCGAGCAAGTCCTCTCCGGTCGGGCTTGCCGAGGCCGGGAAATAGGTGGCCACGCACTCGTCCAAGAGTTCCCCCATCCAGAAAATCTCGGCCCAGGCCGCTCTTCTGCCCGCCAGGGCTTTGTCGGCCTTGAGGCGGAGCAGGGACTGCCCGATCGGCAGGGCCGCGGGGCCGCTTAGGCGCACGATGCCCAAGGCGCCTGACCCGGCCGGAGTCGCCACGGCCGCGATGGTGTCCGTTAGGGGTCGCGTCATAATAATATGAGCCATTTGGAGGTTCGGCTTTGAGACAAGTTCGAGGCGCGAGGAGGGAGCATAGCGGTAGCTATGTGACCGACGAGCAACGATGGAATTGGCCAAAGACGAGCCTCCCCCGAGGGGGGCCAGGGCGCTATTGGGCTGCGACTTCGTCTCTCCTCGCTCACATACCGCTGCGGGTATGCTCGCTCCTCGATCCTTGTCTCGCTCCAATATCGCCCTGGCAAAGGGCTCATATTATTATGAAGCGACCCCTTAGCGCGGTTTTATCACGATTTTGCGCCAAGATCCCTCTCCCTCCGAGGCCGTGACTATGTCGGGGTGGTCGGCCAGTCTCCTGTGAACGAGCCGGCGCATGGCGGGCTCCATGGGCGGCAGGCGGTAGGGCTTGTGCGAACTTTTCACCAGGTCGATGCCGCGCTGAACCTGCTCCATGATTTCATTCTCTTTTTTGGCCCAATAGCCGAGCGCGTCGAGTTGAATCGCCACGGAGGCGCCAAGGCGGCGGTTGAGCATGATGGACAAAAGGAACTGCATGGCCTCAAGAGTCCGGCCGTCGCCGGAGGCGAGTTTCTTGGCATCGGCGGAGTCCACTTTCAACAGGAGCCTTTCTTGGATATCGTCCCACTCCGCGCTCAATACCGCGTCCTTGAAACCCATGAGCCCGAGAATCTCGGCGGCAAGGGCCTTGGCGGCGTGGCAAGCTTTTTGAGGATCCACGGCCGCGGCCGCTGGAGTCTGTTTCCGCGGTGCCTGACCGCCTTCCATACGGGCAGGCGCCGGCGCTTCTGCTCCCCATCTCTTTTCCGCGATGCGCACGCGCGCATTCCTGCCTCCGAGGCCCATGAAGCCGGCCGCGGCCTCTTGGAGAATCAGGACCTCGACTTGATCCCGGCGCAGCCCTGTCTTTTTCAATGCGTTCTCTACGGCTTGGGCGACTGTTTTTCCTTCGCTTTCGATGCCTTCCATCCTTCCTCCGGTTATTAGGGCCTTAGGAATTAAAGCGTTTCTTGAGCAGTAGCTGCTGGGTGGCGCTGAGAAGGCTGTTCGTCATCCAGTAGAGCACCAGCCCCGATGGGAATCTGAGGAACATGAAGGTGAAGATTACGGGCATCCATGTCATCATCGCCGCCTGGCTAGGGTCGGTGGACGGGGGGTTGAGCTTGTTTTGCGCGAACATCAGCCCTCCCATGACCAGCGGCAGTATGTAGTAGGGATCCTTGGCGGAGAGATCCTTGATCCAAAATATCCAGGGGGCGCCATGGAGCTCCCAGGCGTTTCGCAAGGCGTTGTAGAGCGCGATGAACACCGGCATCTGCAGGAGCATCGGGAGGCAGCCGCCCAAGGGATTGGCCCCGTGCTTCTTGTAAAGCTCCAGCATCTCCGCGTTCAGGCGCTGGGGGTCCTTGCCGTACTTCTGCTGGATGCGGGAGATATCCGGCTGCAGACGCTTCATGGCGGACATGGCTTTGAGGCTCTTGTAGGTCAAGGGGAATAATGCCAGTTGAAGAAGCGCGGTCAGAAGTATGATGGACCAGCCCCAGTTCCCGATCTTGGAATGCAGGAAGTTGAGGATCTGCAGGACCATCCGGCCGAGCTGCGCGAAGAATCCGAAGTCGATGGATCGTTCGAGCCCGGCTCCGTAGCGGGAAAGCCAGGTATGCCCCTTGGCTCCCACATAGAAGGGAAGCTCCCATGAGCGCGACTGGCCGGGCTCCAGAGCCATGCTTTTGGCCGTGAGGATGATTTGCGGGGGCCAGCGGCTCTCGACCAGCTCGAAGTCCTTGAAGTCGGGGATCACTGCGGCCAGGAAATAGCGGTTGTCGATTCCAACCCAGCGGTAGGGGCCCTGGTAATTTCCGGGCTTTAAAACCTCGATCTTGCCCTTGAGTCCCGCGCCGGGGTCCTTCAATGCCAAGGCCCGCCATACCTTGTGGTTCTCGGCGCTTTCGCTGGCGATGGTGCCCAGGCCCGGGCCCAGGCTGAGGCTCCAGGCTTGGGTCTGCTGAGGCTTGCGCGTCTGGTTGAGCAAAGTCAGCCGCAGGCGGGGCAGGCGTCCCTCGCTCTCTGGGATGAATTCCTTGATGATTTTGACCCCGTCCGGCCTGGCCGCCTGGTAAACGACCCCGGGAGCGGAGCGGTTCCTTTTGAATCGTAACTCGGGCCATGCGGCCAAGAAGCCGGGCTGGGGGTCCTCGATCAGCTCTACCGTTCCCAAGGGCTCCTCGTAGCGGTAACTGACCAAGGAGGCGCCCAGGGGATGCACTCGGGCCTGGGTTTTGCCCAAGGCCAGAATTTCCGCTTCAGCTTCGAGGCCGGCCCGCTCTGGCTTGGCGGGAGAATTCTGGGAAGAGGAGGGACTTCTAGGGGAGAGCGCCGCCGGCATCGACGGTGCCGGCCTGGGAGGAGCCAGGCGTTTCTCAACCAGGCCGAACCATAACGCGTAGACTCCCACGGAAAGTGTGACGGCGAGCAATAGATTTTTTTCCATTTTTATTTTTCCTAGGCGTTGGGAACGGGGTCGCATCCCCCGGCATGCCAGGGATGGCAGCGCAGGAGGCGGCCGGAAATGAGACGCAATGCCCGGCACAGAGAATGCCGGTCGAGGGCCAGGGCGGCGTATTCCGAGCAGCTGGGATGGAAGCGGCAGGAAGGCGGCATCAGAAATCTCGAGACTTTCCGATAGAGGCCGACGGCCCGGCGCAGAATCCATCGCGGTGATGTTATCATTCGAGAATGTCCGCTTTCCTGCAGATGGCCAAGAGATCCTTCTCGGCCTCCGGCAGCCCGGTCCAGCGGCATCCGGGGCGCAAATAAACGACCATGTCGCAGCCAAGCTTCAAGCTGGCTCGGTTGAGGCGGAAAGCCTCCCGAGCCAGCCTTTTGAGGCGGTTTCGCAGAACCGCATTTCCCAGTTTCGCGCTGACCGCCAGGCCCAGCCTCGCTGGTTCCGGCGGTTGGGGGGCGGCGGCGTCTCGGATGGGGCTGCGAAACCAAAGGACGATGTTGCGGCCCGCTATTCTGCGGCCCTCCGAGAACAGCCGCCCGAAGCGCTTGCGCCCGCTCAAGCGGGCGTCGGGCCCCAAGCCCTGCCGTTTAAGCGGCAATCAAGATATGCCGACCTTTCTGGCGCCTGCGCTTGAGAACTTTCCGTCCGCCCGTGGTGGACATCCTGGCTCGAAATCCGATTTTCTTGCGACGTTTGCGGTTATGCGGCCTATATGTGGGTAACATAAAGCTATTATACAAAAAATGTTAGAATGCGGCTCGGGAGGTGATTCATGTCCACGGAACAAGGAATCAGGGTTTTATTAAGGGAAAAGCGCCTGTATAAGCCGAGCTCCTCTTTCCGGCGCAAGGCGCATATCGGAAGTTTTTCGGCCCTCCAGTCCTTGCGGCTCAAGGCCCGCCGCGACCCCGATGCCTTCTGGACCGCGGCCGCGCTGGAGCTGGATTGGATGAGGCCTTTCAAGAAGGTGCTGAAGTGGAGCCCTCCCTTGGCGCAGTGGTTCCTGGGAGGAAGGCTCAACGCCTCGGCCAATTGCTTGGACCGCCACCTGGCCGGGCCTCGCCGCAACAAAGCCGCCCTCGTCTGGGAGGGAGAGCCCGGAGAAATCCGTACTTTGACCTACCAGCAGCTCCATGACGAGGTTTGCCGCTTCGCCAACGCGTTGAAATCCTTGGGCGTGGAGCCCGGCGACCGCGTGGCCCTTTACATGCCCATGGTGCCGGAGGCCGTGGTGGCGATGCTGGGCTGCGCGCGCATCGGGGCCGTGCACAGCGTGATTTTCGCCGGCTTCTCGGCCGAAGCGCTGCGAGACCGCATCAACGATGCCCAGGCCAAGGTCGTGGTCACCGCGGATGGCTCTTATCGGCGCGGCGCGGTCCTAAGGCTCAAGGATTCCATCGATGAGGCGTTGAGGTCGTGCCCGGGTGTGTCGACCGTCATCGTCCTGCGCCGTGCGGGCGTCGAGGTTTCCTGGCAGGAGGGGCGAGACGACTGGTGGCACGAGCTCTTGGCCAAGGCGTCGGTCGATTGTCCGCCAACGCCCCTCAACAGCGAGCACCCCCTCTTCATCCTCTATACCTCCGGGAGCACGGGCAAGCCCAAGGGAGTCCTGCACACCACCGGCGGCTACCTCACGCAGGTGGCGCTCAGCTGCAAATGGATCTTCGACCTGCGCGAAGAGGACGTTTTTTGGTGCACGGCCGACGTGGGCTGGATCACGGGGCATTCCTACGTGGTTTACGGGCCGCTGGCCAACGGCGCTACCGTCTTCATTTATGAAGGGGCGCCTCTGCATCCCCGGCCGGACCGCTTCTGGTCCATGATCGAGAGGCATCGGGTCAATATTTTTTACACCGCGCCCACGGCCATCAGGACCTTCATGCGCCTAGGCGAGGAATGGCCCGCCAAGCACGACCTTTCCTCCCTGCGCCTCTTGGGCACGGTCGGAGAGCCCATCAATCCGCAGGCTTGGCTTTGGTATCAACGCGCGATCGGCCGGGGATGCTGCCCGATCGTGGACACCTGGTGGCAGACCGAGACCGGGGCCATCATGATTTCCCCCCTCCCCGGAGCCACGGCGACCAAGCCTGGCTCTGCAACCTTGCCCTTTCCCGGAATCGAGGCTGAGGTCGTGGACAAGGAGGGCCGTCCCGTGCCGGCAAAGGTGGGCGGCTACCTCGTCATCAAAAGGCCTTGGCCCGCGATGCTGCGCACCATTCATGCAGATCCGGAGCGCTACCGCAGCCAGTACTTTTCTCAGATTCCCGGAATTTACTTCACTGGGGACGGCGCGCGCAAGGATTCGAGCGGCTATTTTTGGATTTTGGGCCGAATCGACGACGTCCTCAACGTCTCTGGGCACCGGTTGTCCACCATGGAGATCGAGTCGGCCCTGGTGAGTCACCCGGGCGTGGCCGAGGCGGCGGTGGTCGGCCGGCCGGACGAAATCCAGGGGCAGGCGATCACTGCTTTCGTTACCTTGGCCGGAAAGCGCGCCCCCAGCGATGATTTCAAGGAGGAGCTGCGCCAACACGTGGGCAAGGTGATCGGGTCCATAGCCAAGCCCTCTGAGATCCGCTTCACCGAGACTCTTCCCAAGACCCGCTCCGGCAAGATCATGCGCCGTCTCCTGCGGGAAATCGCGGCCGGACAGGGCGTTCTGGGAGACGTGACGACGCTAGAGGACCTCTCGATTCTCTCCAAGCTCCAGAGCGCCGAGGACTCTGAATAGAGGTAGAATCTCCATTTGTGCCAGCGCAACTCTTGGATTTGTTTCTGGGCTTGGCCTTGGCCGGTTTGTTCCATTTCCTGGTCCAGCATAAGCGCGATCCCGCGCACGGCTGCTACCGCCGCGCCGCGGCTTATTTCCTGCTGGCCCTGTGGTCGTGGCGCGGCCTTTCCTGGGTGAGCCTGCGCCACTACATTCCCTCTGGAGAGTTCGTCTCCTTGGAATGCGCGGAGGTCCTTTTCCGGACGATCGAGGTGACTGCCCTGGGAGGCCTCGTCTTCGCTTTTCTGCGCCCCCCGGAACGTAAATTTTCTGGAGCTTTCCTGGGCTCTGGCGCGGGCCTGGCCTTCTCGGGGTTCGGACTTCTTGGCCGGCTTTGGCTCTCCTACGCCGCGGCCCTGAATCTGCGGGGAAGCTTTTGGGGCTTGTTCCTGACGAGTCTTTCCCCATGGATTTTGGGAAGCGCCATGGTCCTCGTCATGATGACCCTTCTGCAGGATGATTTCCGTCCGGTGGCTTGGAGGATGATCGCCGCGGTTTTCGCGGTCTCTGTTGTTTGCACCGCGGCCATGGACCTGCGCTTGCGCAGGACCTGGGGCTACGGGCCTCAAAGCCTCTCGCAGGCCGCCGGGCTTTCCTCCGAGCCGGATGCCGCGATGAGCTTGGCCTGGCTCTACCCGAGAGCGGGAAAGCCTTACGCCGTCGAGATGCTGAAGGCGCGGTGGAATGGCTTGAGCATCGCCCCCGATAATCTGCGCAAGATCTTTTGGTACCTCAGGGAGAGGGACTTCCGGAGCATTTTCACCCGGGATGGGCTCGAAGCCCTGCGCCGAGGCTGGCTTTTCTGGTGGGAGCCGGATCCCGCCTTGGAGAGCGCTTCCCTCTGCTGCTCCTCCCAGGCTTATCCCGATTATCGCAAGGCCTTGGCCCTGATCCGGGCCGGACCCTTGACCCGGGAGCGCTACGAGAGCCTGGAGGCCTTGGCGGAGCTGGCCAGGACTCGCGCGGAGGGCTTCGAGGACGTGACGCAGTCTCAATACATTTTCGAGGCGTTCTCGGCCGCCTACGCGCGCTTCGGCGACGAGGCACGCGCCCGGGCCTGGCTGTACAAGATCGACAACCTCTGGCCCATCTACGAGAAGAAGGTGGAGGCCTCTCCGGTCGAGAATTTCCGGCGAGGTCGGGTGAGCGGCTCGGTATTGTCGGACTTGGCGCCCGCCGATTCCATGAAGGTGGGGCTCTTCTACGTCGCTGCTGGCACCTCTGCCGCGCCGGGCACCGGGGTCTTGAGTGCCAGCGCCTCCCTGGACTCATCAGGCCGCTTTGAGTTCGAGGATCTGGGGGCGGGGCTCTACTATTTGGGCCTTATGGGCCCGCCCAAGAGACTGCGCGGCAAGATCATCAACAGCCCCGGCTATTTCTCTCTTAGCGAGAGGTTTCCCGTACTGCGCTTGACTCCGATTCGGATCCGGGCTCGCTGAGCTCTCGGCGCTCATCCTCGGTGAGGAACGGGAAATCCTCGTTCATGAAGGGGCTCGTGAATATCTTGGCGCGCGAGCCCCAATCCACCAGGCCCCGGATGGCCCTTCTGCCCTCCTCGGCGCGCGCCAAGGCCCTGAGGCTTCCCAGGAACGCGGGCTTGAACCACCGGACCAGATGCTCGGTCTTTCCGGCCGCATCGCCTTGGATCACGGCGGTTCCCCCTTGGAGCTGAGGCAGTATGTATTTGAGCTCGCGCAGCGCGCGCAGGCGCCCGTAGGCCTCGGTCAATTTCCCCTCTGGTATCGCCACGAAAAGAGTTTCCGACCTCACCGCGTGGGCCCTCACGCCCTGCCTGTCCTCCTCGGGCCCGAGATAGGCCTTCATGAGGAGCTCTAGGACCCGGGCCTGGTCCAGGTAGCGGTTGAGTTCTGGGGAAAGCCGCGGGCGTGAATCTTTTAAGGCCAAGAGGGCTGAAAAGGACTTCCCCATGGCGCCGTCCCAGTCGCCGGCGGCCCGGGCCGGCCCGAGGCAGGCGCAAAGAAGGGCGAGCAGGGCGAAAATTCTCTTCATTGCCATGCGGGTATCATATATAATTTAGCGTGTCCTTATTTTTCAAGATGGCCGCGGGGATGCTCAAGGCCGGGGCCTACGGGGAATTGAAGGCGCTCCTGCTCGGAGCGGATTTGGACGGGTTGCGGGAGTCCTGGCCGAAATTCGAGCCCCTCGGCAAGCTCGTGCTTTTTAAGCTGCTGGAAGCCCCGCGGGCAGCGCAGTTGTACTTGGGGCTGGATTTTTCGGAAAGATACTTTTTATTTTGCGGCTTGCCCCTGGCCGCCATCGCTCCGGTGCTGGAGCGGCTTCTTCCCGCCGAGAGGCGCCTTTTCGTCCAGCTCCCTCAAGATTTCGAGAGACGGATGGCGTCCGCCCTTCTGCCATGATCGTCAACGCCTGCGCCATGGTGCTGGGGCGCCGCCCCTACCGCGAGGCAGACCGCCTGGCCACCCTTTACACGGACTCCTGGGGCAAACTCACCGTGCGCTTCGTGGGAGTAGATAAGCCCGGGCGCAAGCTTAAGGCCTTGTCGGAGCCCCTGGTCTGGGGAGAGTACCGCCTTTATTTGAGCCCGCGCCTGGACATGGGCAAGGTGATCGGCGGGCGCATCATCTCCACGTTCCCGTCCATTCGCCGCGATCTGCGACGCACGGCCCTGGCTCTCTCATTTTGCGAGTGGCTTTCGGGACTCGCGCCGGAACGCTCCCCTAACGAGGAGAAATACGAGCTCTTGAGCTCCGTCGTGGCCAGCATGGAAGAAGCAGAGGCATCGCCCTGGCACGAGCTTGCCTACGGCCTGCGCCTCATGCGTCTTTTGGGGTACGGGATGAGCCGCTGCCCGGACGGTCCGGAGCGCGCCCCGCTTTGGAGGGCCCTGCACGAGGCCCCTTGGCGGGAGTTGGAGACTTGTCCCGACCATCCTGGGCTCCGCGCGAAATGGACGAGCCGCCTCCACGAGGCGGTGCGGGCCCAGCTTGGGCGGCCCCTGAATTGCCAGGATTTTCTCGAGGCCCTGCCATGTCGGCGGCATTGACCTTCCAAGACCTGATCGTCGAGCTCCAGCGCTTCTGGGCGCGGGAGGGCTGCCTTTTGATACAGCCTTACGACATGGAGAAGGGTGCCGCGACTTTCAACCCGGCGACTTTCTTCGGGGCCCTGGGCCCGGCTCCCACGGCCGTTGCCTACCCGGAGCCCTGCCGCAGGCCCGCGGACGGGCGTTACGGGGACAACCCCAACCGCCTCGGGAAATACTATCAGTTCCAGGTTCTCTTGAAGCCAGTGCCTCCCAAGGTCACTGACATCTACCTGCGCTCCTTGAAGGCCGTGGGGCTCGATCCTAAGAAGCACGACCTGCGCTGGATCGAGGACGACTGGGAATCCCCCACCTTGGGGGCCTCTGGCCTGGGCTGGGAGGTGTGGCTCGACGGAATGGAAATCACTCAATTCACCTACTTCCAACAGATGGGCTCCATGCCGCTTTTCCCCGTGAGCGTCGAGATCACCTATGGCCTTGAGCGCATCGCGCTTTATCTGCAGAAGAAAAGCAACGTTTACGCGCTCGACTTTAACGACCGCCTCCTTTACGGGGACTTGCATCAGGAGAACGAACGGCAGTTTTCCCGCTACCATTTCGAGGAGTCCGACCCCGAGATGCTGGGCCGGCACTTTTGCGACTGGGAGCGGGAGGGCGAGCGGCTGGCCGCGGCGCGCCTGCCCCTGCCGGCCTACGATTGCGTGATGAGGGTCTCGCATCTCTTCAATATGCTTGAGGCGCGCGGGGCCATTTCCGTGACCGAAAGGGCTCAATACATCGCGCGGGTGAGGAATCTCGCGCGCAAGGTCATGACCCTGTACCTGGAGATGAATGCCCCGGCCGCGCCGGAGCCGAGCCATGGCTAAGGATTTCCTGCTGGAGATCGGGGTAGAGCCTTTGCCCGCGCGCTTTGTCGAGCCCGCCCTTCAAGACCTTTTGGCGCGCGTCGAGGCCGGGCTCAAGGAATCACGCCTCGGGTATTCCGCGGTCAGGGCCCTGGGAACCCTTCGGCGCCTGGCCGTGGTCTGCCAGGGCGTCGAGGATAAATCCCGGCCCTTGCTGCAGGAAGTCCAGGGGCCGCCCGCCCGCCTCTTGAGGGACGCGCAAGGCAGTTTCACTCCCCAGGCCGAGGGTTTCGCCAGGAAGTACGGACTCTCCCCGGCCGAGTTGCGGATCGTCTCCACGCCCAAGGGTGAGTTCCTGCAGGCGAGCGTGACCATTCCCGGCGAATCCGCGGCGGCGATCCTGTCCCGCGTGGCCGCCGCGGCCGTGGCTGCCCTGGAATTTCCGAAGTCGATGGAATGGGAAGAAAGCCGCTTCCGTTTCGGCCGGCCGATCCGGAGCCTCTTGGTCCTGCACGGCTCGCGGGTCCTCCCTCTCCAGGTCGCGGGCGCCAAAAGCGGCCGGCGCGTCGATGGGCTGGCCGGCCAGGGAAAGCGGCCTCAGCCCATCACGGAGCCCGGGCGCTACCAGGCCGTCCTCAAGAGCCTGTTGGTCATCGCCGATCCCCGGGAGCGCCGGGAGGCCCTGGAGAAGGGCCTTGAAGCCTGCGCGCGCAAGCTCGGGGGCCGCTTGGAGGCCGATGAGGAACTCGTGGCCGAGACGGTGTTCATGACTGAACATCCCGTGCCGGTGGCGGGAAGCTTCCGCAAGGAATTCTTGGCGCTGCCCGCGCCGCTCATCGTTTTGGTCCTCAAGAAGCAGCTCAAGTTTTTCCCCATCCGCGAGGGCGGAGCCCTGACTCCCTATTTCATCGCGGTGCGCGACGGCGTCTCCGAGGGCCAGAAGTTGGTCAGAGAGGGCTACGAGCGCGTCTTGGAGGCGCGCTTGAGCGACGCCGCCTTCTTCATCGCTCGCGACAGGCAGGCGGGTCTTGAGGGCAGGCTGGGCCTCCTGTCGCGGGTGACTTACCAGAAGGGGCTCGGAAGCATGGCCGATAAGGCCGTCCGCGTCGGGAAAGTCTCAGCTTGGCTTTGCGAGACCCTGCGCCAGGACCAGGCGCTGGAGGAGGCGGACGTCGCCCTCATCTCGCGACTCTGCTACGCGGACCTGGTTTGCGAGGTGGTCAAGGAGTTCCCGGAGTTGCAGGGAATCATGGGCGGGATCTACGCCCGCTCCGAGGGCTTGGCGGAGCGCGTGGCGCTGGGGATCGAGGAGTTCTACCTGCCCCTGGGCCCCCGTTCCAATGTCCCGGCCACGCGCGAGGGCGCGCTGGCCTCCTTGGCCGGGAAAATAGACACTTTAGCCGGCTCCTTCGCGGCCGGAGCCGTGCCCACGGGCAGCGCCGATCCTCTGGCCCTGCGGCGCCAGGCCTTGGGGTCGATCCGCATCCTTCTCGAGAAGCAATTTCCCGTGGATTTGGAGAAGGCCTTCGAGTTCGCCCTTTCCCTGCAGCCCATGCCCATGGCCGCGGCTCGGTCCAAGGAGCTGGGCGCTCAATTTCGCGACTTTACTTGGGCCCGCGCGCAATCCTTCCTCGAGGAGATGGGATACAAGGCCGACGAGATCCGTTCGGTCCGAGCGGAAGGCCTCAAGAATTTCCCGCGCACCCTGAAACGGCTCTCGGCTGTTCACGGCGTGCGCCAGGACCCGGAATTTGAAGCTCTTTCAGGGGCCTTCAAGCGGGTTTCCAACATCCTGAGGCAGGCTCGGATTCCCGGCGAGAATCCACCCCAGCTCGATCGGGCTCAACTGCGCGAAGAGGCGGAGCTGGCCCTTTACGACCGTCTGGCCCAGATCGAGGGACAGGTGCGCGAGAAGCTTAGCCGGGACAGCTTCGATGGCGGGCTCAAGGCCTTGGCTGCTCTGAAGCCCGACCTCGACGAATTCTTCGAGCATGTGATGGTCATGGCCGAGGACCCGGGCTTGAAGACGGCGAGGCTCGGCCTCTTGGGCAGGATCGCTCGGTTGTTCAACAGTGTCGCCGACCTCTCAGAGATCGGGCTCGTCGGCCCAGATGGCCGCTAGCGCGGCTAGCCAAAGAGCCAGGTTTTCGATGAAGGCGGGAAGCCGCCAGCGCAACAGCGCCTCAAGAATACGCTGGACCATGAAAAGTCCGGCGGCCGCGGGAACCAGAAAAATCAAGACGCTGGCGAGGCTGGCGTGCCGCGCCGATTCGCCGAGGAGGCTGCGGCCCAGCAGGAAGGCCAGGGCCAGCCCGCCCAATGCGAAGGCCGAGAGCCAGGCCAAGAGGAGGACAGGGGATTCAACTCCCGCCCGGGCCGAAGCGAAGGCCCCGGCAAGCCCCCCCAGGTAAAAGCCGAGCAGGGCGCAGGCAGAGAGGATGAATTTCGCCCGGGGGGCTCTGGTCATGCCCGGTAGGAGCCTCGGGCCAGAGGCATGCGGCGGCCCACGCCGAAGGCCTTCGAGGAAATCTTGAGGCTGGGCGGGGCTTGGCGCCGCTTGTATTCGCTCTTGTCGATGCGGTTGAGCATGTCTTCCACCAGTAGCGGGTCGAGCCCGGTCCTGGCGAGCTCCTCGGGGCCCAGACGGGCCTCGATGTAGGCTTCCAGGATTCTGTCGAGGGTCTCGTAGGCCGGCAGGTCGTCCTGGTCCTTCTGGTTGGGGCGCAGCTCGGCGGATGGGGCCTTTTCGATGGAACTCCTGGGAATGACCCCCGCCTTCCTGTTGAGCCATTGGGCCAGCTCATAGACCGTGCGCTTGGGCACGTCGGCCAGGACCGCCAGCCCGCCGCTCATGTCGCCATAGAGCGTGCAATAGCCCACCGAAAGCTCCGACTTGTTTCCTGTGGAAAGAAGCATGCATGCATGCTTGTTGCTCAAGGCCATCAGCAAGGTCCCCCGGATGCGGGCCTGGAGGTTCTGCTCGGCCAGGTTCTCCGGCTTGCCCGCGAAAGCCTCGCGCAGGACGCCCATGTAGCGGCGGTAGATGCCGGAGATGGGCAAGGTGAGGTGGCGGATGCCGAGGTTTTGGGCCAAGGCCCGGGCATCGGCGAGGCTGCCTTTCGAGGAGTACATGGAAGGCATGGAGACCCCCAGGACCTTGTCCGGCCCCAAGGCGCGCGCGGCCAGGGCGCAGACGACGGCCGAGTCGATGCCTCCGCTTAAGCCCACCAGCACCCGCTCGAAGCCGCACTTGCCGGCATAGTCCCGTATGCCGAGGCAAAGGGCTTCCCCCGCCTCAGAGATATCGCTCTCTGGCGATGGGGCGGCCAAGGGCTTGGGGACGTTGGCCAGATCCACCAGGAGCAGGTCCTCCGCGAAAGCCTTGGCCGCGGCCACGAGGCGACCGCGAGAGTCCAAGGCCAGGCTCCTGCCGTCGAATATGATTTCGTCGTTGCCTCCGATCAGGTTGCAGTAAAGAAGGGGCCTGCGGGCGGTCCTGGCGTGCTCGGAGAGAAGCCTGAGCCTGGCGTGGGCCTTTCCCCGTTCAAAGGGCGAGGCGGAGATGTTGACGAGGACTTCGGCTCCGGCCTTGGCCTGGGCTTGCACCGGGTCGCGCCTGTAAAGGCGCTTGCCGCCGGGTCCGCGGCTCCAAGCGTCCTCGCATATGGTGACGCCGAGTTGAACGCCCTTGAATTTGAGGGGCGGGTTCGAGAGCGCGGGTTCGAAATAACGGGCCTCGTCGAAGACGTCGTAGGTGGGAAGCAAGGTTTTCGAGCGCACGGATATCTTGCCTTTATGGAGAAGAGCCGCCGCGTTGCGGACGGGCTTGCCGGTTTTCCTGGGATTTCCGGCCGAGAGACCGACCAAGAGGCCCATCTCCGAGGCCTCGGTCTCCTTGGCCAAGCGGCGCAGGGCCCGCTCGTTGGCCTCGATGAAGCCCCGCTCCTCCCAGAGGTCGAGCGCCGGGTAGCCTCCCAGGCTCTGCTCGGGGAATACCGTCAGGTCCGCGCCGAGGGCCGCGGCCCTGGCGGCGAAAGCGCGGATGCGGGCGACGTTGCCGCGGATGTCGCTGACAGTTGTGTTGATCTGGGCGAGGGCTATTTTCACGGGTTCTCGGGGAGCTTCCGGCAGATTTCCTTGAAGGCCGCGCCTCCCCCCAGGAAGTTTTCCTCGATCGAGTCGATCATCTGGTTGCGCGCGGCGACTCCCAGCCGTAGGGTCGCGCAAGCGACACCCTCCAAGACCCAATTCACGAGGGTGGTCGGGTCAAGGCCGTTTTCATCGGCTATGGAAGAGGTCTGTTTCAAGAGCTGTACCGCCGTGTCGGGCGGACTCTTCTCCAGCACCAAGGCCGCGTTGATGACCTCTCGGCAGATTTCGCAAACCAAGGCCGCCGTTTCTCCGGAGCCCCCCTGAGAGAGAGCCTCGCGCAGGATTTCCCACCCGGCCTGGGCCAGGCTCTCGGGGTCGGCTGGTTTTGACTTGAAGCGGGTCAGCAGCTTTTCTCGGATTTGGCCATCCATTATTTTATTATACCAAGAGGCATCTTGAAGCGGGCGGGAAGTTCGCTGTCGGGCCAATAGCCCAAAGCCTCTCCCGAGAGAGCGTCGTACAGGGCCGCGCCTTCCCCGGAGACGATCACGGCCACGCGGCGGCCGTCGGCGCTGTAGAGGAGCTGGCTGCCATCTGGCCGCTCGTAGCCGCCTTGGCCCCAACGGTTGATGAGGGCTTGATAGCCCCAGGGCGTTCCTTGATGGAGAAGAAACCAGCGCTCCCCCTCCCTGAGCCACCAATGCCCCTGCTGCCAAGCCAGGGCGCCTGCCGAGGCATTGGCCCAGAGCCACCAGCGGGAGTCTTGCCGCTCGAGCCAGGACCAGTGCCCTCGGCTCCAACTGCCCCACAGGTCTCCATGATGCAGGTAGTGGCCCGAGTCGTTGCGGTGCCAGTGGACTTTCCCATGGTGGGCGCCCAGTTTTTTGAGTTGGGGAGGCTCGACGGCCTCCGCCTCGTCGAGGGATAGGCCGTACGGAAAGATCGGGGTTCCATCCTCCAAATGCCTGGGCAAGGGCCCGGCCCAGGGATTGCCCGATGGCGGCGCCAGAGACGCCTCCGGCGGCCTCAAGGGCTTGGCTCCCAGGGAGCGCGAGAATGAAGGAGGCTTCAACCGCCGGAGCCGCTCGTAGGCTCCGGCGGCCGGGAGCTGGCCCCGGCGCATCCCGCTGTTTTTCTCCGGAGAGGGATTGAAGAAAATCCGCCAGGCGGCGCTTTCCGGGGCCGGTCCGTGGGATGGGGCACCGGTTGCGGGAGAGGGCCGCGGCCGTGCCTTGCCGACAGCTTCCTCCGCGGCGGCGGGATCAGGAGCGCGCCCATGAACGCCTTCGCGCGGATTTGCCGCGCCGCGGATGGAGGGCGCCGCGGAGCCGGAGAACCGGGGTTCTCCCGAGAAGCCTCGAGCGGGCGGATTTTCTCGCGCTTTGGGCTGCCTGTATTTGGAGCCACTGCTTAGCGCGGGCGATGCGGTTTGGCGCTTGGCGCCTGCCGGCGCCTTTGGCCGCGATGCGTACGGCGGCTCGGGGGTGCGCATAGAAACGAGAGATTCTTCTCCAACCCTCGCAGCCGGAGGCCAGCGGGGCAGGGAGGCCACGGCCTCTCCGATTCTCCTCTGTTGGCTCGAAGTCTCCGGGTGCCCGCCCGTTTCGGGTTTTCCTTGGAGTGGCGAGATCGCCGCGGAGCCGGTCGCAAGCGGCGGGTTCTGGATGAAGCGAAAGAAGCTTTCGCGATCCTGCCGATCGCGCAGGGCCAGGGTCACCGCTATGAGAAGAACGCCTGCGAGAACTCGAGTTCTCTTTTTTGCTCCCATGAAACAGCATATTCCCCGGAGGTTCGACAGGGGCAGGGTCTTTGGGCCCAAGGGCGCATAGCCCATAAGACCTAGACTTATCCACCAAAACTTCGCGGGAAGTTTCTGTGGATAACTTCTAGTGGTAATCTTCCTGGCGGAGGGAGGAAAGGCCCCGCTTGCGGCGCAGGGCGTCGAAGCGGGCCAGGGAGAGGTCGGTGCGGACCATTTCCGCGACCAGCTCCTTGAAGGTCGCGCGCGGCTTCCAGCCCAGGAGCCGGCGGGCCTTGGCGGCGTCGCCCCACAGAGCGTTGACCTCGGTCGGGCGGAAGTAGCGGGGGTCGATCGAAACGATTTCCTTTCCAGAGCCCGAGAGAACCCCGCGCTCCTTGAGCCCCTTGCCCCTCCAGGAGAGGGACAAGCCCAATTCCTTGGCTGCGGCCTCGACGAATTGACGCACCGAGTGCTGCAGACCCGTGGCGATGACGAAGTCCTGGGGCTCCTTCTGCTGGAGCATCAGGAACTGCATCTCCACGTAATCCCGGGCGTGGCCCCAGTCGCGCTTGGCGTCGAGATTTCCAAGATAGAGCTTCTCCTGCAGGCCGAGTTTGATGCGGGCCAGGCCCCGGGTGATTTTTCTCGTGACGAAGGTTTCCCCCCGCACCGGGGACTCGTGGTTGAAGAGGATGCCGTTGCAGGCGTATAGCCCGTAGGCCTCCCGGTAGTTGACGGTGATCCAGTAGGCGTAGAGCTTGGCGACCCCGTAGGGCGATCGGGGATGGAAGGGGGTGCGCTCGCTTTGGGGCCCGGGGGCGTTGCCGAAGAGTTCCGAGGTCGACGCCTGGTAGAAGCGGGTCTTATGCTTGAGGCCCAGGATGCGGATGGCCTCGAGCACGCGCAAGGCCCCCAGGGCGTCGGCGTTGGCCGTGTATTCCGGCTCCTCGAAGCTCACCGCCACGTGGCTTTGGGCGGCCAAATTATAGATCTCATCTGGTTGGACCTGCTGGATGACTCGGATGAGGCTCGTGGAGTCGGTCATGTCTCCATAGTGGAGGATGAAGCGCAGGGGCCTCTCGTGGGGGTCCTGGAAGAAATGGTCGATGCGGTCGGTGTTAAAAAGGGAGGCGCGGCGCTTGATGCCGTGGACCTCATAGCCCTTGCCGAGCAGGAGCTCGGCAAGATAGGCGCCATCCTGGCCCGTGACTCCGGTGATGAGGGCCCGCTTCATCGGCAAGGCCGTCGTCTATTGCAAAGTGCCGGTGGAGGAACTGACCGGGATGGCCGCGTATTGCTGCATGGACCGGGTCGAGCGCAGGAAGTCCGTGACCCTGGAGCGGTAGAACATCTGCACCTTGCGCACGTAATCCCGGGTCTGGCGGTACCAGCGATCCCTATAGAGGAACTTCGGGCCAGCGTTGTAGGCGGCAACGATCCGGGCCTTGAGCCACACAGGCGCGTTCTGAAAGCGCACGCCCTTGAGCTTGTAGCGGCGCCAGGCGCGTTGGAAGAGGTGGGCCAGATAGCGGGCACCGGCCTTGATGTTGAATTCCGGGTCGGTCAATCTGTCCTGGGACACGCCCATTTCCTTGGCCGTTCTAGGCATCACCTGCATGAGGCCGCGCGCGCCTCGCGGGGATCGCGCGCCGAAGAAGAACTCGGACTCGGCGGCGATGATGGCCTTGAGGAGCCGGGGATCCAGGTGGTAGGCTTGGGCGTGCTTGAGGATGATCGCGTCAAAACGGTCGGTTTTTTCCGGATGGCCCAGAAGGCGCATGAAAGTGCGCCGGTAGGCCTTGTCCTGGTGCGGAGGCGGCGGCACCACGATGGGCGCCCAGCGCTTCCTGGGCTGGCTGGGAAGCTTCGCGGGGTCGAAGCCCGCGGGGGCCGCGAATGCCCGTGGAGCGGGAGCGGGAGCGGCCTGCTGGTGGCGCACGGCCGCCGCGTCGTAGTAATGGCGCAGCTGCATGTAGTCGAGGCCCACGGTTTGCGCCGCGGCCAAAATCAGAGGAGAACGTTCCTTGGCGCCCAAGGAGGCGGATTCCAGAGGAGCTTGAGCGTCCGCCGCTCGGCAGAGAAACGCCAGGGCCGCGAAGGTAAGGAGTTTGCAGACGGTTCGTTTTGCCATAGGCCTCGTAATTATAACACCTCCTGCAACGCTCGCATGGGCCATAAGGCCCACGCCATGGGTCCCAAAGGACCTAAGGTTAGGAAAATGCATCCTCATTGTCAAGAAAATATTTCGAGGGCCTTGAGCGCAGGAGAGTATTTGTTATAATAGCGCTCCTTCCCGAATGAAAAAAAAGCCCCGCATCCTCGTTATAGGCGCCACCGGCCTCGTCGGCCAGGCGTTGCTCCGGGCCTGGGAGAAGCGCGCCGTTCCCGGCGCGGCCGGCACCTCGCTTGCTCAGTCGTTCGAGAACTGCCTTCCTTTGGACATCACGGACGCGTCCTCGGTGGAGAGAATCCTGGCCGAGCTCCGACCCGACGCCGTTTTCCTTCCCGCGGCCAATCCCCACGTGGATTATTGCGAGTCTCACCCGGAGGAGACTCGCAGGGTGAATATAGATGGAAGTCTTAATGTCCTCCGGTGCTGCCGCCGGCATGGATGCAAAATGGTCTTTTTTTCCTCAGACTACGTCTTCGACGGTCTCCGGGGACCTTACGCCGAGAAGGATTCCGTCAGCCCCATCAACGAGTACGGCCGGCAGAAGGCCGCGGTCGAGGAGGAGATGCTCAAGGAGGCCGGCGGTCATCTTGTGCTGCGGATTTCGGCCGCTTACGGCTGGCATTGGCTGCCCAAGAATTTCGTGCTCCAAATAAGGGAGAAGCTGGGAGCGGGGCAGAGCCTGCCAGTGGCCGCGGATATCCGCTCCAACCCCACCTACGCGGAGAATCTGGCCGAGCTGGCCGTGGATCTGGTGCTCAAGGGCGAGAGCGGGCTTTTCCACTTGGTCGGGAGTGAATGCCTGTCGCGCTACGATTTTGCCGTGGCGGCGGCGCGGACCTTCGGCCTCGAGGCCGGCCTTGTGCGCCCCGTCCCGAGCCGGTCCTTGTCGCTCGCGGCCAGGCGTCCCCCGTTTTCCTCCCTGAAGACGGACAAGCTGCAGAGGGCCTTGGGAGTTTCACCCTTGGGCGCCGGCGAGGGACTGCGCGCCATGGCCTCCTTTGAATCTCAATGGCGAATTTGGTACAATAAAAAGATAAAGTAATATCCTATAAAAGGAAGGAGAAGCGCATCGAATGATCAACGTATCCATGAAGGCCATGCTGGAAGCCGGGGTCCATTTCGGGCATCAGACCCGCCGCTGGAACCCGAAGATGGGAAAATTCATTTTTGGCGAGCGCAACAGCATACACATCATTGACCTCCAAAAGACGGTCAAGGAGATCAAGAAAGTTTACGCTTTCGTCAAGGATCAGGCGGCGCTGGGCAAGGCTTTCCTGTTTGTGGGAACCAAGAAGCAGGCCCAGGAAATACTCAGGGCCGAGGCGGAGCGCTGCGGCGCCTCCTACGTCTGCGACAAATGGCTGGGAGGGACTCTCACCAATTTCTCCACCCTGCGCAAGTCGGTGGCCAGGCTCGAGGAGCTCGAGAAATGGCAGAACGAGGGCGTGTTCAATATTCTCTCGAAGAAGGAAGTGGCTCGCTTGAGCAAGGAGATGGCTAGGCTCAAGAAGGTTCTTGCCGGCATCCGGCACATGGACAAACTGCCCCAGATCCTTTTCGTCATCGACCCCGTGGAAGAGGATCTGGCCGTGGCAGAGGCCCGGCGCCTCAAGATCCCCATCGTGGCCGTCTGCGACACGGACTGCGACCCGGATCTCATCGATCATCCCATCCCCGGCAATGACGATGCCGCCAGGTCCATCAAGCTCTTCTGCGGCATCATCGCCAGCGCCGTGGCCGAGGGCAAGGCCGCGCACGAGGCGCAGAAGAGTGCTGGAGTGCAGCAGGCGGAGCAGGCCATGCTCGCGTCACAGGAGGCTGTGGTTTCCGAGGATGCCGCTCCCGTGGAACCTGCTCCGGGAGCTTGAGATGGCCGACATGAACCGATTGATCGTGGATTTACGCGAAAAAACGGGGGCTGGCATCATGGACTGCAAAAAGGCCCTGGTGGAGTCCAATGGCAAGTTCGAGGACGCCCTCGTGGCCTTGCGCAAGAAGGGCTTGGCCGACGCGGCCAAGAAGTCGGCTCGGGTCACCAAGGAGGGCCTGGTGGCCTACTCCGTCGTGGGCAAGGCCGGAGCCATCATCGAGCTCAACAGCGAGACCGATTTCGTGGCCCGCACCCCCGAGTTCGGCAAGCTCGCCTCTGATCTGGCCCGGAAGGCCGCCGCGGGCGAAATCAGGAGCTCAGAGCAGGCCCAACCCCTGATCCAGCCGGCTTTCGAGAAGCTGGGAGAGAACATCGTCCTCAGGCGCTTGGAGCGCCTGGAGCTCGAGGGCGCGGGCCTTATCTCCGGCTACATCCATCTCGGCGGGAAAAAAGGCGCCTTGGTCCAGCTTTCCTGTCCCCCGACCCCCGCCAATCCGGAAGCTCTCGCGGAGCTCGCCAAAGAGCTCTTGCTGCAGATCGTCGGTTTTTCCCCCCGCTATCTCAGGCGCGAGGACGTCCCCGCCGCGGACGTGGAGCGGGAGAAGGAGATATATACCGAGCTCCTGCGCAAGGAGGGCAAGCCAGAGGCCTCGATTCCGAAAATCATCGAGGGAAAGATCAATAAGCTTTTCTACCAGTCCTTCTGCCTTCTCGAGCAGGTGAGCGTACGGGACAATAAGACCCCCGTGGCTTCGCTCATCAAGGACGCCGGCTCCAAGCTCGGAGGCCCGGTGGCCGTGACGCGCTTTGCGCGCTATCAGCTCGGCGAATAATGGATTCCAGAAGGGTCCTGCTCAAGCTGTCAGGAGAGTCTCTTTGCGGGGAATCCGGCCACGGCATCAATTCCGGGGCCTTGGCCAGGATTGCCAAGGAGATCAAGCTCGCCCACGACCGAGGAGTGCAGATGGGAGTGGTGGTGGGTGCCGGCAACATATGGCGGGGCGCCTCAGATCGCGGTGAAGCCATCGGCCGAGTGACCGCCGACTACATGGGGATGCTTGCCACCATTATCAACGCCCTGGCCCTGCAGGATGCCCTCGAGCATCTGGGCGTTCCCACCCGGGTCCAAACCGCCATTGAGATTTCCAAGCTCGCCGAGCCCTACATCCGCCGGCGGGCCATACGTCACCTCGAGAAGGATAGGGTTGTTATCTTTGCGGGCGGTACTGGAAACCCCTATTTCACCACGGACACTGCCGCGGCCCTGCGCGCCGTGGAGATAGAGGCGGAGGTCTTGCTCAAGGCCACCAAGGTCGACGGCGTTTACACGGACGACCCACGCGTCAACAAGAAGGCCAAGAAGCTGGAGCATGTCCGCTTCATGGATTCGATCCGCAACCGTCTGAGGGTCATGGACACCACGGCTCTGACCCTCTGCATGGAGAACCGCATGCCGGTTCGCGTCTTCAACCTGAGCGTGGCGGGGAACATTTCGCGCGCGGTGGCGGGACAAAAGGTCGGGACTTTGATCACGGAGTGAACCTTATGCCGATCACTGAAGGCGTCAACGCGGTCTTGAGCCGGATGGAAAGCCAGATGCAGGAAAAAGTGTCCAAGCTCGCCAAGGAGTATTCCGTGCTCCGCACGGGCCGCGCCAATCCCCTCATTTTGGAGTCCGTCAAGATCGAATATTACGGTCAGGTGGTGCCCTTAAAGCAAGTGGCCGCGGTTTCCGTGCCTGAGGCGCGCGTTCTAGAGATCCGACCCTGGGACCCCGCGGTCCTTCCTGATTTGGAAAAGGCCCTCCAGAAGGCCGACCTGGGGGCCCAGCCCCAGAACGACGGCAAGCTCATCCGCCTAAGCCTGCCCGCCATGACCGAGGAGCGCCGCAAGGACATGGTCAAGGTGGTCAAGCGCATGGGCGAGGAATTCCGTGTGGCCGTGCGCAACGAGCGCCATGACGCCCTTTCCAAGATCAAGCAGGCCGAGAAGGCCAAGGAGCTCACCCAGGACGACGTCAAGGGCTTGGAAACTCGCATCCAGAAGATCACTGACGGCTACGTGAATCAGATCGACGAGCAGGTCGTCCAGAAAGAGAAAGAGATCACCACCATCTAAGGCCCTCGCCACCAAATAAGTGCTGGATCCCAAGAAGCTCCCCCGCCATATCGCTATCATCATGGACGGCAACGGGCGCTGGGCCAAATCTCGGGGGTTGCCTCGATTGGCCGGACATAAGAAAGGAGTCGACTCCGTGCGCGAAATCGTGCGGGCCTGCGCCGAATTCGGCATAGAGGCCCTCACTCTTTACGCCTTCTCGACGGAAAATTGGCTGAGGCCCGCCCAAGAAGTGTCGGAGCTCATGAAGCTTCTTTCCCACGCGCTACGCCATGAGACTTTGGAGCTCGAGAAGAACAATATCCGATTGAGGGCGATCGGCAGACTCGAGAGACTGCCCGTCGCGGTCCGGGAGGAGCTTGAGCGCTCTACAGAGCGCCTGTCAAAGAATTCCGGCCTGCGCTTGAACATAGCCTTGAATTACGGCGGCCGGCAGGAGATCGTGGACGCGGTCAACCGCCTCTGGGAATCTGGGGCCAAAAAGGTCCGAGAGGAGGATATTTCGGCGGCTCTCTACACCGGGGACCTGCCGGAACCGGATCTCCTCATCCGCACCTCCGGTGAAATGCGGGTTTCCAACTTCCTCCTCTGGCAGATCGCCTACGCGGAGCTGTACGTGACTCCGGTGTTTTGGCCGGATTTCCGGCGCCAGAACCTGGTCGAGGCCCTGCTCGACTTCCAGGGCCGGCGAAGGCGCTTCGGAGGCCTGTAGTAGGGCATGCTTCTTCCCCGCGTCTTGACGGCCTTGGCGGGAGTTCCCCTCCTCCTCTTCGTGATCCATTGGGGCGGCTGGAGCTTCTCCTTCTTGGTCCTGGCGGTTTGCTGCCTGTCCTTGTACGAGTACGGAATGATCCTGCGTATCGGCCGCAAGCCCGTGCAGAGGCTTTTCGTGATCCTGGCGGGCCTCGCCTTGGCTTTGTGCCTCATCCTCTCTGGCCCGCTCAACCTGACCGTTTCGGGGCTCATGGCCGCGATAGTCCTCCGGGAGATGTTCAGCAGCGACCGTTCGCTCGAGCGGATGGCCTTGACCATATTCGGCGCGGTGCTTCTAGGCTGGATGCCGGCTCATCTCGCCTTGATTCGGGATTTGAGGCCGCACGGGGAGAAGTTCACCTTCCTCTTTTTCCTTGTCGTTTGGGCTATGGACAGCGCCGCCTACTTCGTGGGCAGGAAATGGGGCGGCCGCAAGCTCGCGGAGGGCATCAGCCCCAAGAAGACCTGGGCCGGAGCCGCGGCGGGTTTTTCCGCGGCCGCGCTTCTCGTGTTTTGCTTTCGGGCGGCCGAACCCCTGCTCCTTTCCAGGGGCCAAGCCGCGGCCCTGGCCCTGATCATAGGCGCGGGAGGCCAGCTTTCGGATCTGGCCGAGTCCATGATCAAGCGCGCCGTGGGCGCCAAGGATTCCGGCAACCTCCTGCCCGGACACGGGGGCGTCATGGATCGCTTCGATTCCTTCCTGCTCACGGCCCCGGCCGTATACTACTGCCTGCAGGCTTTTATATACTAACCCGTTGCGCAATCAGATGAAGAGAATAGCGATATTGG
The DNA here is from genome assembly GCA_016218575.1 of Elusimicrobiota bacterium. NCBI lineage: Bacteria > Pseudomonadati > Elusimicrobiota > Elusimicrobiota bacterium. The sequence goes on along the minus strand of JACRDN010000006.1, from coordinate 14,572 downwards.
GCTCCACGGGATCCATCGGAGTCAATGCATTGAGAGTCGTCGAGCGCATGCCGGAGCGTTTTCAGGTCGTGGCCCTGGCGGCGCACAGCAACTCCCGGCTCCTGGCCCGCCAGGCCCGTAAATTCAAGCCTAAGATGGTCGCCCTGTTCGACACCAAGGCCGGCCAGTCCCTGACGGGCCTCGATGGCTCCTGCAAGTGCCTTGCGCCCGGAGTGGAGGGCTTGGCCGAGATGGCGGCCCATCCCGACGTAGACCTCGTGCTCACGAGCCTGGTGGGCGGAGTGGGGTTTGCCCCGCTTCTTTCCGCCATTCGCGCGGGCAAGACCGTGGCCTTGGCCAACAAGGAGCCCATGGTGATGGCCGGCGCGCAGTTCATGCGCGAGGCAGAGCGCTGGCAGGCCCGCATCATCCCCGTCGATTCCGAGCCCTCGGCCATCTTCCAGTGCGTGCAAGGCCATGCCTCGGCCCGCAAGGCAGGCCCTTTGACGGACGAGATACGGCGCGTGTTCCTGACCGCCTCCGGCGGGGCTTTCTACCGGCGCAAGGGCGGTCTCTCTCGCGTGACTCCGGCCGAGGCTTTGAGGCACCCGACCTGGAAAATGGGCAAGAAGATCACTGTCGACTGCGCCACCCTCATGAACAAGGGTTTCGAGTCCATCGAGATCATGGGCCTCTTCTCCCTGTCCCAGGACCGCATCGAGATCGTTATCCACCCTCAATCCATCATCCATTCGGGCGTGGAATTCTTGGACGGCTCGACCATGGTCCAGATGTCCCCTCCCGACATGAGGCTCCCCATTCAATACGCCATGAGCTATCCGGAGAGGGGTGAGCGCGTCATAGAGCCATTAAATCTCTTCGCAATCAAGAAATTGTCCTTTCACAAACCTGATTTTCGCCGCTTCCCATGTCTGGGATTGGCGCGCGAAGCGGCGAATGCCGGCGGGGCCATGCCCGCGGTGCTCAATGCCGCCGACGAGGTCGCGGTGGAGGCATTCCTTTCCGGGGCCATTGGATTTACCGACATCCCGCGCGTCATCGAGACCGTGATGTCTCGTCACTCTCCGACATCGCGCCTCCCCGGCTTTGGGGAGGTGGTCGAGGTCGATCAATGGGCCAGGCATAAGGCCCAGGAGGCTTGCCGCTCTTTATGATCCATTACCTTATTCATCACCTGCAATCGGCCTTGGCCGTGATACTGACTTTCGGGGTGGTCATCTTCCTCCATGAGTCGGGGCATTTCTTCGTCTGCCGCTGGCTCGGGGTGAAAGTGGAGCGGTTCGCCTTCGGCTTCGGGCCGGAGCTGCTGGGGATTACCAGCAACGGCACGAGGTTCTCCGTCTGCGCGTTCCCCCTGGGGGGCTTCGTCAAGCCCGCCGGCGAGGAGCTGGAATCATGCTCGGGTAAGCCCGACGAGTATTTCGCGCAGTCGTGGAACCGGCGCCTGGCCATAGTCGCGGCGGGCCCGGCCATGAATTACGCGCTTGCCTTCGTCTTGTTTACCGGGGTCATCTTCGTCAACGGCGTCCCAGAGCCGGGTCGGCAGGCCGTCATCGGGAATATGATGATAGGGTTTCCCGCGGACCGAGCCGGGCTCAAGGTGGACGACGTCGTCACGGCCGTGGGCGGCCAGCCGGTCTCGAGTTGGGAAGAGCTGGCCGGCGCGATCCACAAGTACCCCAATCAGGAGATTGAGCTGCGCTACCGCCGGGGCGGGCAGGAGGGCTTGCTCAAGGTCGTCCCCAGGAAGGACGAGGCCAGCGGCCAGGGCCTCATCGGCATCACTCCGAAGCCGGTGTACCGTCCCGTGGGCTTCTTCGAGGCGGGGCGCCAGGGCGCCCGGCAGTGCTGGGTTCTGACCCTCTTCACGGTCAAGACCATCGCCTCCAAGATCATGCGCCGGGAAAGGCCGGACCTAGCCGGTCCGGTCGGCATCGTCCAGATGGTGAGCCAAGCCGCGCATTCGAGCCTCGAGGATTTAATATCGCTCATCGGCCTTATCTCCGTGGCCATCGGCTTCTTCAACATCCTCCCGGTGCCCTTGCTCGACGGCGGGCACGGCGCCATGTACCTCTGGGAGGGCCTTTCCGGGCGCAAGCTCACCAGGGACGCCATGAACCTAGCCAACAGCGTCGGGATCGCATTCCTGGTCTCGCTTCTTCTCTTCGCCACCTACAACGATTTCCTGCGCATCCGCGGCGAGCGCTCCGTCGGTAGGCCCCCGGCCTCCCAAGCGCGATGAAGCTCAGCCGCTACTTCCTTGCCACCCTGCGCGAGGCTCCGGCAGACGCGGACAACGCCTCCGCCAAACTCATGCAGCGGGCAGGAATGATCCGCAAACTCTCCTCGGGGATTTACGAGTGGCTTCCCTTGGGCCTGCGGGTTCTGCGCAAGGTCGAGGCCATCGTGCGCTCGGAGATGGACGGCATCGGGGGGCTTGAGGTCTCTCTTCCCGTGATCCAGCCCAAGTCTCTCTGGGAGGAGACCGGGCGCTGGGGAGTCTACGGAAAGGAGCTTTTGAGGATCAAGGACCGCAAGGATGGGGATTTTTGCTTTGCGCCCACGGCAGAGGAGGTGATCACGGACCTTGCGCGCCGGGAGGTCCGCTCCTGGCGCCAGCTCCCGGTCATGCTCTACCAGATCGGCCTCAAGTTCCGCGACGAGATCCGGCCGCGCTTCGGAGTGATGCGCGCTCGGGAGTTCCTGATGAAGGACGCATACTCCTTCCATGCCGACGAGGCAGAGGCCTCGGCCTACTACCAGAAGATTTATGAGGCCTACCAGCGGGTATTCTCCCGCTGCGGCCTCAAGTTCAAGCCGGTGGAGGCCCAGTCCGGGGCGATCGGGGGCTCGTTTTCGCATGAGTTCATGGTCCTGGCCGAGACCGGCGAGGAGACCGTGGTCTCGTGCGCGCGCTGCTCCTACGGCGCCAACCTCGAGAGGGCCGAGGTGAAGGACTCGTTTGCCCGGCCGGACGGGTCGGACTTGAAGCCCATCGAGGAATTCCCGACCCCGGGCCTTTACAGCGTGGAGGACGTTTCCAAATTCACCGGAGAGCCCTCATCCCGCTTCCTGAAAATACAGCTTTACGTCGCCGACAAGAAGCCAGTGCTCGCCCTCTTGCGCGGCGATCACGAGCTCCACGAGGCCAAACTCGCGGCGGCCTTGGGTACGCCCCTCGTTTTCCGCGCCACTCCCGAGCAATACGCGGAGCATTTGGGCTGTCCCGTGGGCTTCGCCGGCCCCCAGGGCCACGCCCAAGTGCCGATCTACGCGGATTTCGCGGTCAAGTCCGTCAAGAACGGGGTCACTGGAGCCAATAAGCCGGAGACCCACGCTCGGAACGTCAACCTCGGCAGGGACTTCGAGCCGCGAGGATTTTTCGACCTGCGCCAAGCACGCCCCGAGGACCCCTGTCCGCGCTGCGGCGGCCCAACGGAATTTTTCCGCGGCATAGAGGTCGGGCACACCTTCAAGCTCGGGACCAAGTATTCCCAGGCCCTGGAGGCTTGCTACCTCGACAAGGAGCAGAAGCCCCACCCCATGATCATGGGCTGCTATGGAATCGGGGTTTCCCGCGTGGTCGCCGCCGCCATCGAGCAGGGCCACGACGGCGATGGGATCATATGGCCTCTAGCCTTGGCCCCTTTCCAAGCCTGCGTCATCGCCATCGACGAGTCCGACGACGCCCGGGTCCGGCCCGCCGTGGACGCCCTGGTCGCCGAGCTCGAGCGCGCGGGCCTGGAGGTTCTCGAGGACGACCGCGACGTCAAGCCCGGCGTCAAGTTCAAGGACGCCGACCTCGTCGGCATCCCTTTTCGCCTGGTGGTGAGCCGAAAAACCCTCGACCAGGGCCAGGTCGAGTTCAAGAGGCGCAATTCTCCCGAGACCCTGCGCTGGCCCATCGCCGAGGCTGTGTCCCGCCTGCGAGCGGTCAAATAGGCCTAAAGGCCTATTTGACCATAGGTCTAAAGACCTCCCGTGCATAGGTCTTATGGCCTATATTGGGATTGGGCCTAATCGCTAGAATCCGCACATCAGTGCAGCGCATTCCGGGCACAGGAGGCTAGCGATGAGACTGGGGAAAGTGGCGATGGTCGTGGCCGTGGCCGCTGGTGCGTCGTCGTGGGGCGGGCTGGGCTTGGCGAGGGCGGAGGTCAAGCCCGCGGGCTTCGAGACCGAGCTGGGCAAGGTCGAGGGCAAGGTGGTTTTTCAGTCGCGGGACCGCCGTGGCGGGGTTCCCGACTCGTTCCCGTACTACCGAGACGGACGGCGCTACCTGTGCACCTTGGACGAGTACGGCGACGGCCAGGATAACTGCGTCAAGCGTTGCTTGAACCGATACTCCGACGGCTCCTGCGCGCGCTACGGGGCGGACTTCTGCGGACGGGGCGTGGAATGCGTTCCCCAATGCCTCTCTCGCTACTCCGACGGCGATTGCGCCGGCTACGGCCCGGACATTTGCGGCCGCCACGTCCGCTGCGTGCCCTATTGCGAGAGCCGCTATTCCGACGGTTCCTGCGCCCGCTATGGCCGGGACCGCTGCAGCGGAGATATCCAAACAAATTAAAAGGGGAGAGCCCGTCAACCGGGTCCCGCTTTATCACGCGGGACCCGGTTTTCTTTTGACAAACTCTCTTTAATCTTGCTACAATTAACTGGGTATTTTTGTTCATGACAAGTGGCAGCCGTCGGGCCACTTTTTTTATTAACCATGGGAATAGGCCAAATCGAGCAATTAATCGCCCCCCTCCTGGAGCAGGAGTCCGTGGAGCTGGTGGATTTGAAATTCGCCAAGGAAGGCTCCGGCTGGGTCCTGCGCTTCTTCCTCGACAAGGAGGGAGGCATCACCATGGACGATTGCGCCTACCTTTCGGAGCGCATCGGCAGCCTCCTTGACACGAGCGATATCATCAGCCACTCCTATACCTTGGAGGTCTCCTCTCCCGGGCTCGATCGCGTCCTTAAGAAGGAGCGCGATTTCGAGCGTTTCTTGGGAAAGACCATACGGTTGAGGCTCAAGGCCCCCCTCAAGGGCCAGCGCAACTTCAAGGGCCGGCTCCTGGGCTTTAAGGAAGGCAAGGTCCTGATGGAGGAGGGCGGCCAGGCCCGGGAGTTCGAGCTCTCCCAGATCGAGGAGACCCGGCTCGATTATGCGGCGGACATCTCATGGTAGGAGCGTGTTGAACGCTATGGCAAAATCGGAATTGATACTGGCTTTGGAGCAGATCGAACGCGAGAAGGGCATCAAGAAGGACGATGTCCTCAAGATGATCGAGGGTGCGGTGGTGAGCTCCCTCAGGAAGCACGTGGGTAAGGACGCGGTGGTCGAGGCTTCCATCGATCCAGAGACCGCGGAGTTCCGCGCGGCCGTCGTCAAGAAGGTGGCAGAGACCGTGGCGAACCCCGAGCTGGAGATTTCCCTGGGCGAGGCGAAGCTCTACAAGCGCGACGCGGCCGTGGGCGAGGACGTGAGGCTGCCGGCGCCCGCCGCGGATTTTGCCCGCATCGCCGCCCAAACCGCGAAACAGGTCCTGACGCAGAAGATTCGGGAAGTGGAGCGGGATAATCTCTATGAGGAATTCAAACCCAAGGAGGGAGAGATCGTGACGGGTTCTGTCCACCGCTTCCTCGAGCGCAACATCATCGTGGACTTGGGCAAGACAGAGGCCATACTTCCCATCCGCGAGCAGATCCGCCGCGAGCGTTACGCCGTGGGCAATCGGGTGCGCGCCGCGATTCTTCGCGTGGACAAGGCCCAGAGAGGCCCCCAGGTCGTCCTGTCGCGGGCGGCCCCCCTCTTCTTAAGAAGACTTTTCGAGCTCGAGGTCCCAGAGATCGGGGATAGGATCGTGGAGATCGTGGAGGTCGCCAGAGATCCGGGGTTCCGGGCCAAGGTGGCCGTGAAGTCCAATGATCCCAAGGTGGATGCCGTCGGGTCCTGCGTCGGGATACGGGGGTCTCGCATCAGAAGCATCATGAATGAGCTTTCCGGGGAGCGCATTGACCTCATCGCCTACAGCCCGGATCTGCCCACGTACCTGAGCAACTCCTTGGCTCCGGCCAAGGTCTCCTCGGTGCGCGTCATCGACGGCGAGAACAAGAAGGCGGAGATTCTGGTCTCTGATGAGCAGCTTTCCTTGGCCATCGGCAAGGATGGGCAGAACATACGCCTGGCGGCGCGGCTCACCGGGTGGGAACTGGAGATCAAGTCAGAGGGCCAAAGAAGCGCCGAGGCCAAGGCCGGCCAAGATGAGGCGGCCAAGGTCCTGGCCGAGCTTGAGGGCGTCGGGCCCAAGACCATAGAGATCCTCGTCAAGGCAGGGTTTACCGACATCTCGAAGCTCGCCCAATGCAAGCCTGAGGAACTCATGACCTTGCAGGGCATCGGCGAGAAAACGGCCGCCAAGATCATCGCCAGCGCCAAAGCACGCAGGTCAGGCTAAAATGCTATTATAATATAAGTGGATAAAAAGAAGAGGCCGGCCAAGGAAACAAAGGAAAAGGAACCCAAGAAGACTTCGGGCAAGGCTGCCCCTAAAAAAATGGGCAAGTCCAAAAAACCGGGAGAGAAGCTCGGCATCCGCAAGCACGAAGCCGAGGTTCGTTCCGTCCAGGAGGAGGGCTCCATAGCGCCGCCCTCCAAGAATCTCGTTTCGGCTTTCTCCCTTTTCAGGCAGACCAAGCGCTCCATTCCATCGGCGCCCGTCGTGACGCGCCTGGCTCCGGGAAGCTCTTTCCCGAAACCGCCGGCTCCGAAGCCCGCCGCTCCCGAGGCGCCCCCGCGGAACAAGGAAGGCGTTCCCGCGGTGCCTGTCCCCCTTCCACAGGGCCAGGCGAAGACGCCCGCAGCGCCGGCCAAGCCTGCGGTGCCCCAGGCTGCGGCCCCCGCGGCACCGCAGGCGCCGGTGCTCCCGAGGCCGGCTGCGGCTCCCGCTCCGCGTCCTTTCGTCCCGCGCCCCGGTGAGCCTCCGGGCGGCGGCCAGCGGCCGCCACCCCCTCAAGCCCGTCCTGCCGCCCCACAAGGCAAGCCCGCGCAGAAGGCCCCGCCCCCCAAGGAGTCTTCCAAACCCGCGGCCGAGGCCGCCCAGTCCAAGTCCGCCTTGAAGCGCTTGGAAATTTCCTCCATGATCACTGTGCGCGAAATCGCCGAGAAAATGGAGGTAAAGCCGAACGATTTGATCAAGGAACTGATGGCGCTGGGCATTTTCGCCACGATCAACCAGCGCCTGGAGACGGACGCCGCGGCCATCGTGGCCCAGGAATTCGGCTACGAGCTCAAGGTCATGGCCATGTACAAGGAGGAGGAACTGGAGAGCAGATCTTCTCGATCCGAGAAGCCCGAGAATCTCAAGTCGCGCCCCCCGGTGGTCACGATCATGGGCCACGTGGACCACGGCAAGACCAGCCTCCTGGATGCGATCCGGTCCACGCGCGTGGCCGAGGGCGAGTCCGGGGGCATTACCCAGCATATCGGCGCCTACAAGGTCGGGACTCCCAAGGGCGACATCGTTTTCCTGGACACTCCTGGCCACGAGGCTTTTACGGCTATGAGAGCCAGAGGCGCCAAGGTCACTGACATCGTGATCCTGGTGGTTTCCGCGACGGACGGGGTGATGCCCCAGACGATCGAGGCCATCGATCACGCCAAGGCCGCGAGCGTGCCAATAATCGTTGCTGTCAACAAGATCGACTTGCCGGGCGCCAATCCCCAGCGCATACGCCAGGAGCTGTCCAAGCATGGGGTCATGTCCGAGGAATGGGGCGGAAAGACCATTTTCGTGGATGTTTCGGCCAAGAAGAGGCTCCATCTCGACGTCCTTCTCGACATGATCTCCTTGCAGGCGGAAATGCTCGAGATCAAGGCCAATCCGGATCGTCCCGGCTACGGAGTGATCTTGGAGGCGAGGCTCGATCCCAAGCGCGGCAACGTGGCCACTCTTCTGGTCCAAGTCGGCAGCGTCAAGATTGGGGACTCTTTCGTCGCGGGCCTTTGCTACGGAAAAATAAAAGCCTTGATTGATGACACTGGCAAGCGTCTGGGAGCAGCTGCGCCCTCCACCCCGGTCGAGATATTGGGTTTCATGGAGACCCCTCAGGCCGGAGACGTGTTCAGCGTGGTCTCCGATGAGCGTCAGGCCCGCGACATCGCGGAGAAGAGGCGCCTGCTCCACCGCGAGCAGTCCTTCGCCCATCAGCGCCACATGACCTTGGTGGGACTCAAGTCCCAGGTTTCCGGCCCCGCGGCCAAGGACCTCAATATCGTGCTCAAGGCCGACGTGCAGGGCTCCCTGCAAGCCTTGAAGGACTCCCTCGAGGGCCTCACGGGCCCGGAGTGCAGGGTGCGCATCATTCATTCCGGCATCGGCAACGCGAGCGAGTCGGACGTGCTCCTGGCCTCTGCTTCGGATGCCGTGACCCTTCTTTTTCATGCCGATGTCGAACCCCGGGCCCAGGAACTGGCTCAGCGAGAGGGCGTCGAGATCAGGCGTTACCAGGTGATCTACGACCTCATCGCCGACGTGAAGGCCGCGCTTGAGGGCCTCTTGGAGCCGGAGATCGTGGATGTGGTGGCCGGCAAGGGGGAGGTCCGCGAGGTTTTCAGCGTCAAGGGCGGAGCCCGCATCGCCGGCTGCTTTGTCCGGGAGGGCAAGGTGGTGCGTGGGGGCCTGGCTCGTGTGGTTCGCGGGGCCTCGGTTGTGCATGAGGGCAAGATTTCCTCTCTCAAGCGCTTCAAGGACGACGTCAAGGAGGTCGAGAAGGGCCTTGAGTGCGGCTTGGGTTTCGACAACTTCGCCGACTTCCAAAAGGGCGATCAGTTGGAATTCATCGTCAAGGAATCCAGAACCCGCCGGCTCACCCAGCCCTCCTAAGGCCCTGTGTTTGCGCGCAGCGAGCGTTTAAAGGAACTTTTCAAGATCGAGATCATACAGGCCTTGCGCGGCGTCAAGGATCCTGGCGTTTCTGGCCTCATGACGGTCACCGACCTCGCCCTGAGCCCCGACATGAAGACGGCCACGGTCTACTATTCCGTATTGGGCAGCGCGCGCCAGCGCGCCGGCACGGCCGGCGCCTTGGAACGGGCCGCTCCGTATCTGCGGCAGGTTTTACGCAAGAGGCTCAGCCTCAAATTCATCCCCCACTTCGTGTTCCTCTACGACGACACTCCCCGCAAGGCCTCGCGCATCGACCAGCTCCTGATGCGCATCGAGGGCGAGCAGGAGGGCGGCTGATGACGGGGCCGGCTGGAATGATCCTTTTCGACAAGCCCCAGGATTGGACTTCCCATGACGCGGTGGCGGTTCTCCGGAGGATGCTCCCTCCCAACACCAAGGTCGGCCATTGCGGCACCTTGGACCCCTTGGCGACCGGCCTCCTCATACTGCTCGTCGGCTCCTGCACGCGCCTCCAAGGGGCTATGCAGGGCTTGGACAAGGTTTACTCTGGCGCCATCCGCTTCGGGATCATGACAGACACAGGAGACCGCCTGGGCCATGTCGTGGGGGAGCGCCCGGTGCCCGATCTAGATCTTGAGTCTCTGCGGGAGCTCCTGCGCGGTTATTGCGGCAAGGTCGAGATGCCGGCGCCGGCCTACTCCGCGGTCAAGCATAAGGGGAAGGCCTTGTATAAATACGCCCGTCAGGGCGTCGCCGTTCCGGCCAAGCTCCGGGTGAGCCGTATCTATGACTGGCAGGCTCTTTCCTACGAGGCTCCCCTCCTCGGGCACCGCCTGTCCTGCTCGAGCGGCACCTACGTGCGCTCATTGGCGGAGGTCTTGGGCCGTAAGGTGGGCTGCGGGGCTACCGTTGAATGCCTGCGCCGGGAGAGCATCGCTGGCTTCGACGTCAAGGATTCCCTGGGCTTGGAGAGGCTCAAGGCCATGAGCTCCACCGAGCTTTCGGCGATGCTGGCCAAGTCCCTTCCCCGCCTTCAGGCGGCCCTGGGCCGCCCTTCCCGCGTTTGATCCCTTCCCCGCTTTGCGGCACCGTGGTCTCAGGCGACGGCTTGGGGCGGAAACTGGGATTTCCCACGGCCAACATTGAAACCCAGGATGCGCTTGCTCCCCTCGGAGTCTATGAAGTTCGAGTCTCGGGCCCGGGCCTCTGCGGCCGGGCCGCGCTCTGCAACGTGGGCGCGCGCCCTACCGTGAAGTCGGGCGCCACGATCCTGGTGGAGGTCCACATCCCGGGCTTTAAGGGCGACCTCTACGGCCGGGAGTTGACGGTGTCTTTCGTGCGCAAAATTCGCGATGAGAAGAAGTTTCCCTCCCTCGGGGCATTGAGGGAGCAGATCCGCCGCGACGTCGGAGGCATCATGGGAAGCAAGTTCAATCAGGACGGCAATCTCTTGGGCCGCGCCGGGGCGCTCCTGGCCCTGGCCGCGCTGGGGCTTTGGCTTAAGTGCCTCATATCTCCCGCCTGCGTCCATTGTCATAGGCCCGAAGTGCTGCGTTCCCGGCCAAGAGGACGATAGTCAGGCCTACCAGGCAGGAGGCCATGGCGTTGATCTCGGGGGTGACCCCGAATTTCATCATCGTGTAGATTTTGACCGGCATGGTCACGATGCCGATCCCGGCGATGAAGAAGCTCGTAACGAAATCCTCGAAGCTGACGGTGAAGGCGAGCAGGCTCCCGGAGAGAAGCGCCGGCCCGGCCAGGGGCAAGGTCACCTTGAGGAAGGCTTGCCATTCCGAGGCGCCCAGGTCCATGGCCGCCTCCTCTAGGCGGCAGTCCTTGAGGGAGAGAAGCCGCGCCCGGATGGAGCTTGTGGTGTAGGGCAGGGCTATGAGGGCGTGGGCGCAGGCCAGGCTCCAGAAATTAAGGGCGATCCCCAGGCGCGCGAAAAAACTGAGCAGCCCCACTCCCATCACTATTTCGGGCATCATGAGGGGGACGCTCACCAGGCAAGAGTAAAGCCCCCGGCCCTTGAAGGGGGCGTGGCGGGCCATCGCGTAGCTGGCCAAGAGGCCCAAGAGGCAGGCGATGAGGCTTGCGGCAAGGGCCAGCTTGAGGGAGGTGGCCAGCGCCGTCAAGAGCTCCGCGTCCTGGAACAGGCTCGAATACCATTTCAGGGTGAAGCCCCTCCAGGCGACGTTGCGGCGCGCGTTGTTGAAGGAGAAGGCGAACATCACGGCCAAGGGCAGGTAGAGCAAGCCGTAGAGAGCGGCGCAGTAGACGGAGAGGGCCTTGCCCCTCATCCCCTCATCTCCAATTCGCGACCCTCGAACCTCTGATGAAGGAAAATGGCCCAGGTGAGGCAGAAGGTCAGGACCGTGGTCAGGGCCGCCCCGAAGGGCCAGTCCTGTGCCATCAGGAATTGGTTCTGGATGAGGTTGCCGAGAAGATAGGTGCCAGACCCCCCCAGGAAGTCCGCGGTCAGGAAATCCCCCAGGCAGGGCACGAAGGTCAGGAGGCAGCCCGCGAACACTCCGGGCAGGCAAAGGGGCCAGGTAACCTTGCGGAAGGTCGCCCAGGTCCCGGCCCCGAGGTCGTAGGAGGCCTCGATGTAGGAGCGGGGAATCTTCTCGAGCGAGCCGAAAAGGGGCAGCACCATGAAGGGCAGATAGAAATAGACCAGCCCCAGCAGCACCGAGAAAGGGGTGTTGAGAAGCGCCAGGGGATTCTCGGCCAGCCCGAGCTTCAAGAGCAGATGATTCAGAAGACCCTGGCGGCCCAGGATGATCATCCAGGAGTAAAGCGATACCAAACAGGAGGTCCAAAAGGGGACCATGAGAAGGACGAGAAGCGTTCCCCGGCTCCTGCCCGCCCCGAAGCTCAGATAATAGGCCAAGGGGAACCCCAGGAGCAGACAGAGAAAAGTCGCGCTCGAGGCGTAGCCCAAGGTTCTCAAGAGGACCGGGAGGTATTTGGGGTTGAGGGCGCGGGAGAAATTGCCCCAGGTGAAGGACCAGAGCAAGGTCCCGTAGGGCCCGCGCTGGATAAAGCTCAGCGCCAGAAGCCCGATAATCGGGAGGATCAAGAAGATCAGGAGCCAAAGGGCGGCCGGTGCTAGCATCAGGTGGCTGGCCTTGGGGGATTTCCCGCGGATGAGCCAGGAGAGAAACCGCATCAGGAGACCTTGACGTCCGACCACAGTTCGTTCCAGAGCTGGGTCGTGTCGGGATCGAGAAGGGCGTGGAACCTGAGGCGGGTCTTCACCGCGGCCAGCGGGAACACCCGGGGGTCCTTGAGAAGGGCGGGGTCCAGGAGCGGTCGCGCGGCCGCGTTAGGGCTGGCGTAGCGCACGGTATTGGCGATCTCCGCGGCCACGTCCTTGCGGATGAGGTAGTCCACGAGCTTGAGGGCGTCCTCGCGGTGGCGGGATCCCCGGACCAGGCACAGGTTGTCCGCCCACATGAAGCTTCCTTCCCTTGGAATCACGTAGTCGATCTGGGGATTCTCCCGGCGCGCCTGGAGGGCGTCCCCAGACCACGCCATGGCGAGAGTGAGCTCCCCCGCCACCAAGCCGTCGATGTAGGTGGCGCTGCTGTACTGGCGCACGAGGGGCTTCTGCGCCAGAAGGAGCTGTTTGGCCTGCTCGAGTTGTCTCTCGTCGGTCGTGTCCTCGGGGTAGCCCTTGAGGAGGAGGGCCATGCTGATGCAGTCCCTGGCGTTGTCGAGCATGGAGATCTTGCCGCTCTGCTTCTCATCCCAGAGCGCCTCCCATGAGGAGGGCGTCTGGGGCACCTTGTTCTTGTTGTAGGCGATCCCGGTGGTGCCCCAAAGATAGGGAACGCTGTAGGCGTTGTCGGGATCGTAAGGGGTATTGCGAAATTGAGGATCGATATTTCCTTGGTTGAACAAGACTCCCTGCGGGATGGGATCGATGAGATTGGATGCCTTGAGGCGCGGGATCTGGTAGTCGGCCGCCACGATCAAATCGTAGCCGCGCGCCCCGGAGCGGAGCTTGGCCGTCATCTCCTCCTCGTCGGCGAATTCCTCGTAATTGACCGAGACCCCCGACTCGCGCAGGAAGCGCGGTAAAGTGTCCTTGCCGATGTACTTGGACCAATTGAAGAAATTGACGACACGCTTCTCGGCTTCTTTGGCGCAGGAGACAAGGAGCCCTGGCGCAGCCAGGGCGAGGAGACTTGTTCTCAGGAACTCCCGGCGCGTGACTTTTTCAGGCATCGAGCAAGAGGAAGTCCGCGGCACTGACATCCGCCCAGACCGGCGAGCCCGGCTCGTGCTTTTGATGGTGGCGGGTTTCCATGGAAAGGGCCAGCAGACTCTTGCCGGAGACGCTGAAGGGCGAGAAGAAAATTTGGCTTGCGGATCCAAGGTAGACTTTTTCGCGGAGAAGTCCCTTGATGCGAATTCTGTCGAAGGCCAGGGGAACGTCGTCTTGGTAATGAATCGTGATCCTCTCGGGGCGCAGGGCGATCTTGACCCCGGCTCCCGCGGGAGCCGGGGACGGGCCCAGGCAGGGCAGGTTCAAGTCGAGCTCCCCCTCCAAGCGCAGGCGCAGGCTTGCCTGGCAGGACGAGAGGATTTCGGCGGACATCACGTTGGCCGAGCCGATGAAATCCGCCGCGAAGCTGGTGAGGGGCCGCTCATAGATCTCCCTGGGAGTCCCCACCTGCTCCACGAGACCTTGATTGAAGACGGCGATGCGGTCGGAGATCGTCATCGCCTCCTCCTGGTCGTGGGTAACGTAGACGAAGGCCAGGCCAAGCTTTCTTTGGAGGCTCTTGAGCTCGAGCTGCATTTCCTTCCTGAGCTTCAGATCCAAAGCTCCGAGCGGCTCGTCCAGTAGGAGGAGGGAGGGTCTGCCCACCAAGGCACGGGCGAGGGCGATTCTCTGCATTTGACCCCCCGAAAGCTCGGTGGTTCGGCGCTTCTCGAAACCGGAGAGCTTGACCAAGGCCAGGGCCTCGGAGCATCTGCGCCGGATATCGTCCTCGGCAAGATTCTTGATCCGCAGGCCAAAGGCGATGTTCTCGTAGACGCTGTAATGGGGGAAGAGGGCATAATGCTGGAAAACCGTGTGCACGTCCCTGCGATAGGGAGGGAGGGCGCTCACTTCCTCCCCGGAGAGGATAATTTCCCCGGCGTCGGGCCGCTCGAAGCCCGCGATGATGCGCAAGGTCGTGGTTTTTCCGCAGCCGGAGGGTCCCAGGAAAGTGAGGAACTCCCCTTTGCGCACTGAAAGGGAAATCCCTCTCAGGATGGGCGCGCCCCCGAAGGATTTCTTGATGCCCTTGAGTTCCAGAAGTCCTTCGGGAGGGGAGGGGCGATCTCTATCTTTCGAAGGGGGCGAGTGGTTTCCCATCGCAACTTCTTGCATTAGAGGCAAATCATACAAAATCACGGCGGTAAGGGCTCGCAATGGAATAATATGACCAACTGGCGGGGGCAATTTTGGAGCGAGACGAGGATCGAGGAGCGAGCATACCCGCAGCGGTATGTGAGTGACGAGGGACGAAGTCGCAGCCCAAAAGTGCCCCGGCCCTCCGGGCAGGCCCATCTTCGGCCGATTTCTTCGTTGCTCGTCGGTCACAATGCGCTGCGGCATTGCTCCCTCCTCGCGCCTCGAAATCAACTCGAATCTGGGCCTGCCAGTTGGTCATATT